>JBHACB010000083.1:0-3607 GCA_041854325.1 Porphyromonas sp. | reverse complement strand
TATCAGTAATGTTGGCGACGGCGAAGTTCACTTAGGCAGATGGCAGTAGCGACGGCCACATTGAGAGATTCGCTACCATAGGCCATCGGTGAGGCAAACGAGGGTATCGTCAGGCGCTGGTGTATGAGTGAGGCTACCTCTGGACTGATACCACTGCCTTCGTTGCCCACGACGAGCATCATCGCCTCGTGGGGGGGATGCTCTAGAGTGGCTGTGTAGAGATCTGCTCCCTCTAGGAAGGCACCCAAGATAGCTCCCGTGTATCTCTCTAGAAAGGCTGTCGTCGGGCCTTGTAGTCGATGAATAGCCACTCGTGCTAGAGCACCCATGGTAGACTGCACCACTTTGGGGGCGAAAGGGTCGGCACAGCCCTCGGATAGGATAAGGTGGCGTACCCCAAACCAGTCTGCTGTACGGATGATCGTGCCCATATTGCCAGGGTCCTGTACACGGTCGAGGAGCAGCACCAGCTCGTCTGCACGATAGACGGCCGACAGATCGTGACATGGCGTCTCGAAGAGAGCTAGGGTGGACTGTGGTGTTCGTTGGTAACTGATGCGCTCGAAGAGCTTGGGCTCCACGATAGCCACACGCCTAGGGCGCAGAGATAGCTCTAGGCTATCGAGCCTAGTACGTAGCAATTCGTAGCTCTCGCTACTGACCACTAGTAGAGTACAGCGCATAGCTCCGAGCATGTCGTGCACGAGGCGCATGCCCTCGGCTACGAACAAGCCCTGTAGGGCACGCTCACGAGCTTGGCCTAGACGACGTATGCCGTCTATATCACGCTTAGAGAGCATCGAAGATCACCTCCTTGAATGCATATATCGAGGTCGTACCATCCTCACGCATCAGCACTATCTGCCCACTAGGGAGTACATCCTGTATCTGTGCCATGAAGCGCCCCGTAGCATCGGTGAAGGGATGGAAGCCCTTGCGCCGGTATAGGCGGAGCATGTATTCGCGGTGTACCTCGGCATAGTTGCCTAGGAGAAACTCTTCGTTCATAAACCCATATCGCTTCATTAGGCGAGCATGTACGGCCTGCACATCATAGCTCTCGCCTGTGATCTGAGAGAGAGAGACGGGGTTGGGGAGATGGGGAGGGAAGTCTGTTTCGTTGAGATTGAGCCCGATGCCTACTACAGAGTAGTCGATATACTCGCCTGTAATACTGTGCTCGATAAGGATACCCGCTATCTTGCGGTCTTCGTAATAGATATCGTTGGGCCACTTAATCTTGAGCTTGCGCTTCTGGTCCTCGGGCAGATAGCGAGCTATGGTCTTGAGCAGACCATAGGCTGCCAGCTCGCTCACAGCATATTGCTCCGTGGCCTTGAGCCCTCCAGAGCGTAGCAGGAAGCTAAATGTAAGGTTGAGGCCAGGTGTTGTCTCCCAGCTATTGCCTCGCTGTCCACGACCTGCCGTTTGGCTGTTGGCGATGACAGAGAAGAGGGCTGGTAGCTCCCTATTGTCGGCAGCCATCTGCATGAGGTAGCTGTTGGTGCTCGCCACTTCGTCGAGCAGTAGCACACGATCGTTGTTGGTCATATCTAGTCGATGTTTAGGGTGAGTAATTCGTTTCGTTCTTTCTTGGGCATTTTATTCCATACGAGGTCGTACGAGTGTCGGATGAGCTCGATAATCAGATCTCTAGAGAGGTCTCGCTGTAGGTAGACGCCATTCCAGTGTACCTTGCTCATGTGGTAGGCAGGCTCTACGGCCATATACCTATCGCGTAGCTCGATAGCCCGATCGGGGTCGCATTTGAGCGAGACATAGGGCTCCTCGCACTCTAGAGCCAGTAGGGCGAACATGCGCTCTCCGATCTTGAAGACCAACGCCTGATCTCCAAAAGGGAAACCCTCATTGACATAGGGCAAAGAGAGACAAAAGCTCCGAACATCCTCGACATTCATCTTTTATAAGTATATTTGCTCTGCCTGATAGGGCGATCAACGCTCGCCTAGCAGGCGCGATAATTGAGACAACTAACGTACAGTACAAGCAAAAGTAATGAAAAAACTTGTTTTCGCAACTAATAATGCGCACAAGCTACAAGAGATACGTGCCATCCTCCGAGAGCGTGTAGAGGTTGTAAGCCTAAGCGATATTGGTTGCCACGATGATATCCCTGAGACGGCCGATACCCTTGAGGGCAACGCTCTGCTCAAGGCACGCTATGTGTACGAACGCTATGGGTTGAGTTGCTTTGCCGATGACACAGGGCTAGAGGTGGAGGCCCTCGGTGGTGCACCAGGCGTCTACTCGGCTCGCTACGCAGGCCCCCAGTGTTCTCCTGCCGACAATATCCGCAAGATGCTCGAGGCTCTTGTCGAGGTGCCTGCTCCGCGCAAGGCCCGCTTTCGTACAGTAATAGCCCTCATCGATGATGGCCGGGAGAGGCTCTTCGAGGGAGAGGTGCAGGGCGATATCCTCGAGGCTATCGAGGGAGAGGGAGGCTTCGGCTACGACCCTATCTTCCGCCCTGTGGGCTATGCCCATAGCTTCGCGACCCTAGGTGATGAGGTCAAGAACAGCATCAGCCATAGGGCACGCGCTACTCAGCGACTAGCCGAATACTTATGCCACGTCTAGGCTTTGTCCTCATCCTCGTCTTTGCCCTATGCCTCCCTGGGGTAGCACAACATCAGGGCTGGTCGACCTATCTGGCTCGTAGGCATACAACCCTAGTAGAGGAGGCCGATAGCAAGGTCTTCGCTGTGGCCGATGGCACCCTATACGCTATCGATCGAGAGCCTCCATACGCTATCTCCACGTATGATCGGTCTATGGGACTAAGCGACACAGGCATAGAGGGACTAGTGTGGTCACCTAGTGCACGTACCATGCTGATCTACTATAGCTCTGGGCTTATCGACCTGCTTTCGGATAGAGGAGTTACTACTATTACGGCATTGGCTACGGCTAGCCAAGTGCGTCAGCGTACGCTTCGTAGCACCGCTCTACATGGTAGCCGTGTGTGGCTAGCAGGTAGCTTCGGCATCGTGCAGGTCGATGTAGGGCTAGGAGTGGTAGAGGCATCGTATCACCTAGGCAGTGCGGCATCGGGCGTAGCAGTGTCGGCCGACGGCACTGGACTATATGCTGTCATCAATGGACGCGTACTGGCGGGGAGCCTCTCTGCCAACCTGCAAGACCCTAGCCAATGGCATTCGTATGTCTCTGCCCCTAGCTCTGGTGGTGAATGGATACAAGTAAGTCCCCTAGGTAACACTCTTGTAGGGCTGAGCTCCAAGGGCAAGCTATGGCAACTATCCGAGAGCAATGCTCCTATCGCATTGACAGCGACCTTCGCCCCGTGGGTAGCAGAGCGTGCGTTTGGGCGTCTAGTCGCTACTGACAGCGGTGTTCTCGCGATAGCAGACGATGGAGCCTGCCTCCTCACCTCAGATCTCAAAGCAGCGCCAATAGAGCTGAGCGAAGTGCAGGATTTCACAGGCGATGCTTCGAGAGGACGTCTGTGGGCTGCCACAGGCTATGGCGGTATCTCAGCCCTATCGTGGCATGGCAACTATTGGGGTGTCGATCGCATCCCACTCGACCTATCTGGTCCGTATGCCAACTCCTACTTTGCGATGCGCTG
>JBHACB010000082.1:0-17705 GCA_041854325.1 Porphyromonas sp. | reverse complement strand
TAGTTCCTTGGATACTGGACTAGCCTCATCTCGCTATTCTTGTGCCCGTCTGTCGTCTCTCCATGATCTTATCCCGATGCTTGGGACATACGTAGAGACATCTCTCTCGTTCGATATTCAACCTTGGCATCGGTCGATATTGAATGATCGCCTTGGTCGATATTCAATATCCCCATTCGTTGATATTCAACCTAGGCATCGATCGATATTGGATGATCACGCTTCTCAGTACAATGAAGGTTGATAGCCCCTGTCGTAGGGAGACTATCAACCTTCATTGTCCTTGGATGGTGGGGGAGGATAGAGAGGCTATCGCTCGGGGAGTACACCATAGGAGACGCGTAGGCTGAGGAGCCTCTTGCCTCTATAGGTCTCTACCTTGAAGCGGTACATGATACTCGTCTCCCGATTGAGGAATATATCCTCTTGATTGGCTGTACCAGCGGCGATACGACGAGCGAAGGGGGCTCCGTGGGCTGCAAAGAATGCCTTGGCCTCGTCGGTGATCGTTAGCTGCCCTCCAGCTCCCTGCTCATACACGAGGCCAATATCTTCGTAGCCAGCGATGATCCCCTCTACGTTGCCGATGTAGGGATCGTCGGCAGGGACATTGGTCGCGTTGTCGGCCCAGTAAGGCCCTGGTCCTACGAGCAGGTAGCCACGTGCTACCTCGATGTTGGCCTCGGTAGGTACTACATCGTAGAAGAGGTAGTAGGCCGTAGTCGCCTCCTCGTTGGGCTTGGAGCCTCGGTCTGTTTCTAGCTTTTTGACTTCATCGCCTGTCTTGGTGCTCTTTTTCTTGAATGCTCGGGAGCCTAGCCATGCCGTCTGCTCGGCCAGAGGCATGGTAGTGAAGGTCTTTGCCTTGGGCTTGGGCTCCTCGGGATTGGTCTCGGGGAGGAGCTGTGGGCGTAGCTCTACACGAGTGTCGGATCGGCCATTGATACGTGAAGCTGTGAGGACGAAGCGAATACGATCTATATCTCGGTGATATACGCCAAAGACATCTCCCTCGCCATTGCTATCCTTGACGAAGCCCTGTGCTGTGAGATAGGCTTCAAAGGCCTCGTTGCCATCGAAGTCGTTGAGCCCCTTGTAGAGGACAGACGCCTTGAAGTAGAGGACATCGTCGGCGAAGGGGTAGTCGTACTCGATGATAGATGCAGCTCCGACGTTGCGATTGGGCGAGAAGTGATAGAAGCGCAGATTGTTGCCCCCAGGGCGCCGGATGAGCTGGCTACCACGAGCCTCTTCCTGAGCCATCATCTCTGCTAGGGTGAGCTTACTCCCCATGAGAGGTAACATGTAGAAGGGCTGTGCCTGCTGCACCACTACTATCTCGTGGAGGGCATCGCCCGAGGATACGAGTAGCTTGGCTGTGCGTCTCTCGGCTCCTATCTCGGGCTGAGGGAGCACACGTAGGTGATAGGTCGTACTGGTGATACGCCGTAGTACTATCCAAGGGGTCTCCTGAGCTGGCTCTAGAGCTATGCTCTTGCCATAGGCCTCGAGGCTGAGCATCTGTTCGCCTCCAGCACTTGCAAACTCTAGAGGCTGGTCGATGATACCTCCTGTCTGCTGACTAGCCTGCTGGCGTACGAGGATACGCTCGTGGGCATCGCCTGCACGTACTAGTATCGAGGTGCTACGCTCCTTGCCATCTGTGTTTGCCGAGACCGATACGATGAGCGCATAGCCATCGCGCTCTATAGTCAGCCACTCCTCAGGGTTGGCTATCATGTACGACCAGTTGGCTTGATTGGTCTTGATCTCTATCCGCGTAGTAGAGGAGGCCTGTGCGAGCTCGACTACCGCTTGGGCCACCTCGAGGGTGGCCTCTTGGTGTACCTCCTCGCGAGAGGTGCAGGCCGTGGCCAGCAGTAGGGTGCAGAGCAGGCTATAGATATGTATGATATATCGTTTCATTGCTTGAGTTGTAGTTGGTTGGGACTAGAGTGAGAGCAACCCTCGGCGCTTGGTCTCAGCGATATAGGCACGAGCCCGGGCGAGGTCGTCGAGATAACCCCTATAGTCGGTAAGCTGTGCCACACTAGCGGTGGAGAAGTCGGCTCGATGCGAACGATTGATGTCCATCCAGAAGCCACTGGGGTTGTCTACCTCGACGAGCACGATGGAGATGTTGCGCTCTTGGTTGTAGAAGAAGAACCATCCCTGCTCCTCAAGTGTATGGCGGAAACCATTGTCTTTCATGAGCTTGTTGAACTCCTCGGTGATCACTGCATTACCCGTATCGGAGTGGAAGAACGCACGCGTAACGTCAGCGAAATGCCCGATAACACGGAAGATGTCGTCGAGGTGCTCATCCCCCTCCTCGAGGCCCTCGTAGTCGTAGGGCGTTACGGCGAAGTACTTGCGCCGTATCGGATCGTCTTGAGACTTGCCACTCGTATGGAACGTGTACCACTGCACATCGGGGTCGCGATCGAAGAGCTTTTGGTCAAATACCGAGCCCTGCTGCATCTCCCACTCGAAGATACCCCCAGGCTTGTACGTGCCAGTGCGTGTCTTCCTGTCGTAGATGTAGCCCATCTTCTTGGTACCTCTAGCCTTGGGTGAGATGATCTCGCCAGTCTCGACATTGTATTCAGGCTCCTGTCCTAGCCAGCTCATCATGGGCTCCATGGGGAGCTTCTGAAAGGTAGGCATGGGCCTATTCTGACGAACGCCAGCAGCGATGATCACTAGAGCTCCTCCACCGCCAAGGGGCTGTACCACAGCCTGAAAAGGACTGACGTCCTCGCTCTGGAAGTAGACCTCGCGTCCTAGGGCATCTTGCCCCTTGAGGGGGAAGCCCGACTCCTCCATAAACTTGGCAAACGCCTCATTGCCTACGACCTCCTTGGCGTCGGGATAGGCAACGAAAGCGAAGTTGTACAAGAGCTGATTGGTAAACTGATAGCGGTACTCCACAAAGGCTACGATAGGGCTCTGAGGCTTGAGGCGGTAGACCGTCTGATCAACACGGTCGGTAGGGATCTGGATAACCTCACTGCCACGAGCACGCTCCTGAGTGAGCATCTGATTGAGAGACAGAGGGCTCTGTATGAGAGGTAGCACATAGTAGGGTGTACCGAGCTGTACCACATTGACCTCACGCTCGATGCCTCCAGTGGAGACCAGCACCTTGCCTACACGGCGCGAGCGTTCGGCATTGGGCTTGACCTCTACGACGAAGCCTTTATCGTCCTTGTCGCGTATCGTGAGCCAATCGTTGCCCTCGGCTGTAGAGACCTCTACTGCTGGGCTGTTGGTGAAGAACTCCACTCGCCCTACACCGCCTACATGGGCGAAGTCAAGGGATACCTCCTGCCCTGTGGTACCTAGCTCCAGCACAGCATCTGAAGCAGTCTGCTCGAGGGCTATCTCACGGCTCATACCTCCTGCTACTATTGTGATACTCGTACGCCTACGCTCGGCATGGGGGTTCTCGTCTACAGCGATACGCAGAGAGTTGCCCTGCTTGGAGAGCGACAGCCAGTCGCCCTCATCGGCAGATACAAACGACCACTGGCGTACGCTACTCTCTATGGCGATGACCTTTTCTCCGCCATGCTTGTCTACGAGGAGGTTTTCTTCAGAGAGCCGTAGCACGACCTCCTCCTCGAGCGTCTCCAGCTTGGGCATACATGCAGGGAGCAGTAGCCATAGCCCTAGTAGCCCGATGATATATGTTAGCTTGTATATCATGTTTTTTTTGGATTATTTGAGTTCAGAATGATAGGCCTAGCGATAGGCTAAGTGTAGGGGCGAAGGTCTGTTCACGAGGCAGTGAGTAGGCCACATCAAGGCATACCACATGGTAGCGTCCACCGAGGCCGAGCGACAGCCCACCTAGCCCGTGAGCCCCTAGTACGTAGCCTACACGTGCCATTAGCGTGTCGCGCCAAGCATACTCACCACCGAGGCGCACAAGTGTGGTCGCCGCATCGCCCGATAGAGCGAAGTGCTCGACACCAGCACCAAGGCCGAGGGTGTGCTCCCTCGAGAGTAGGGTCTCCATGCTCCCCCCGAGCCCGATAGATAGAGGAGGCTGAGTCTCTGTACCTCCCTGTATATAGGCAAAGCTCCGCCCGAGGTTGCGTCCCTTGGCCGTGAGTGTATAGCGTACCTTCTGCCCCGATAGGCTGAAGGCATCGTGATACGACAGCCCTAGGCCGAAGACGTAGGTCGCCGTGGCTCTCGTCTGATAGGAGTACACATAGCTCCCCGTAGCGAAGGCCGAGAAATGCCCCAAGCGTAGGGCATAGCCGAGGTCGAGCGTATAGTCGTAGAGCCTCTTGGTACGGCCTGCTATCTCATAGGGTGATACCTCCTGTACGCTGATACCTCCCTGATAGCGAGCGCCTGCCATTAGGGCATGTCCCCCGAAGTGGTAGGCCATGGTAGCTCCGAGGGTAGATAGGGTGTTGCGCTGCTCGTTGTCGAGCCTCTGGGCATGCCCTAGGAGGGCTATGCTTAGCTTCTCTCCCGAGCCGTAGAGTGCCGAGCTGGGGTTGGTATAGAGATATGCCGAGCGAGCTAGTCCATAGTGGTTGCCACCGAGAGCTTGGGTACGAGCATCGAGGCTGTTAGTGAGTATGGGGAGTGGTAGGTCGCCCTGTGCCCTAGCTCCTAGCCCGAGGCAGAGGAGCAAGGCGATCGTCACGTATTTTATGTTCATAGTGAGGAGGATGGATTAGAGTTTGACGAAGGTGCGCGTGCTAGATCTCCCCGCAGATGAGGCGCGGAGTGTATAGGAGCCAGGCGTTAGGCCACGTATATCTAGGGCGATCTGAGCCGTTCCCTTGGCGTACTCTCTGCGCATGAGTACACGCCCAGAGGTGCTGCGTATCTCGACCACGAGGGCATCGAGGCTGGGGTTGAGGGCTGCGTTGATCTGCTTGGTCGCAGGGATAGGGTAGAGCGAATAGATGATGTCGTTTGTATTGTCTACCACGCGCAGATCAAAGCTCCTCGAGATAGACTGCCCAATGCCATCGGACGCCAACACGCGTAGCATCGCTTTGCCTTTGCGCACTCCACCCAGCGTCAGGATACCAGTCTCATTGACCTGAGCGGTGAGGATGGTCTCATCGCCCGAAGACACTGTGTAGCGCATCTCTACACCCTCGCTCTTGGAGATCAGGGTATTGAGGTCTATCGTCTGCGTCTGTCCTACGCCTACTACTTGCTGTGCTAGGAGGTCGGCATGGGCATTGAAGGCTGGCTCTACATATTTGTACACCTCGAATGGGATCACGAGCTGTGTCTCTGCCCCATACTCATCGCGTACACTTAGCTCGATCTGATGCTTGCCAATAGGAGCAATGGCCGCTATAGAGATATTGATGATACCCTTGTCGACGGTGTGCGATACTCCACGCTCCTCGCCACTGAGCTTGACGGAGGTGAGGTGCTCATCGGGGTCTTGGATAGAGACCGTGAGCTTGGCACGCTGGCGCACACTCACCTTGATCGCACCCTCGTGGTTGAGCGTTAGGATCGGGGCATGGTTCTTCTTGGTACGGAAGGTCTTGACAGCTACAGGGGAGGCATTGCCCCAGCGGTCTATTCCTACTAGACCGACGTAGTAGTCGGTGTCGTCCTTGAGCCCTGTGATGCTGTGAGTCATCTCGCCACCTACCACTACTCCTACACCACTGACACGGCTGTAGTCGAGAGTCTTGAGGCTAGCATCGGTGATAGGCGTGAGGCTTGTGTAGATGCGGTAGCTCGCTGCCGTGCCATCGTCAGCATCGCGCACAGCCTGCCAGCCCACGAAGGCCGAGGTCCATGAGATGGTCTTCATCTCGATAGCCGATATGCGCTCTGGAGCTTTCTTGCCATCGACGGCAAAGGCCTTGCCAGCATCGATATAGCCTATACCGAGGCGTCCTTGTTCCTTGGAGTTGTGCTCGTTGATGTCCTGTGGGCGTAGAGAGGAGAGTAGTAGCCCCTCTAGACGCTCGTTGGTGAAGCCAGGGCCTCCGTAGTGCGATATGATAAGGGCGGCAATGCCCGACACGTGTGGGCATGCCATTGAGGTACCCTGCATGAAGCCATAGCGCTCGTGCGAGAGGGTGCTTAGCACTTGGCCAGCCGAGCCTCCGAAGTTGGCATCGCCACCAGGAGCCATAATGTCTACCCATGCCCCTCGATTGGTGTAGTCGGCTCGTAGCCAGCTAGGCGACATCGCCGACACTGCTATCGTGGGCTGGTAGGCTGCCGGGAAACAGAGATAGTCGGTGTCGTCGTTGCCTGCAGCGAAGATAACCACACCGCCCTTCATGGGCGACTCGGGTAACTGATTGCCCTCGTTGTCGCATCCTGCGTACTTGATGAAGTAGTCGATGGCAGCCTTGACGTCGGCAGGTATCTCTGGCAGGCCAGGGAAGCGATAGCCCCAAGAGTTTTGGCTGATGACGGCCCCGTTGTTGGCCCCATAGACGATAGCGCGCACAGCAGGGTCGGGGCGCGACATGAGGTATCGACTCTCGGTACTGCGGTCGCTCATGGGGACGCTCGATACAGCACCTGCGAAGGTCTGGCAACTCATGAGGCGTACCCCCGTGCCAGGCTGTCCATTGCCTCCAGCCACACCAGCTACACCGATACCATTGTTGGTGCGTGCCCCTACGGTGCCTGCCACATGGGTGCCGTGTGAGATAGCATCGGGTACGATGTCCTTTCTGTTGGTGCTGAAGTTCCATCCATGTATGTCGTCGACGAAGCCGTTGCCGTCGTCATCGCGACGATTGTCGGCTATCTCGCCCTCATTGCGCCACATGTTGTCGCGTAGGTCAGGGTGATTGAAGTCTATCCCCCCGTCCACGACCGAGACGATCACACTAGGCCGTCCCGTCTCGTGTCGCCAGGCCTCGAAGAGGTTGATATCGGCCCCTCGAGCACTACTGGGCAGTGTACCAGGGTTGTCGTAGTGCCATTGCTCAGGGAGTCGCTCGTCGTCGTAGGGCATAGCTCCCTCGTTGAGGAGTCGCTTGCTCATCTCAGGGAGTGGTATTACCTCTACGCGGCTCGTCGTGATCACGTACGATGGCTCTATCCACTCGATCTCATCGGATTGGCGTAGTGCCTCTACGACGCTCGTCAGCTCGGCCTGCACATCGGTACGCACGATATACCACTGGTCTAGCCCCTCTCGACGCATGCGAGCCTCAAAGCGAGGGTCTATCGGGAAGAGGGGCTCGAGCTCTGTAGTGCCAGCACTGCGTAGTGTCTGTAGCAGAGTGCTAGGTAGCGACTGCATGGCTACGGCACCGCTACTAGGCTCTAGGCGTAGCTGACGTACAGCCTCGCGCGAGAGGCGTACATGTAGCACGCCTCGGTGTACGGCATCGGAGGAGAGGAGTGTGGCCGACCTAGCCCCTCCTGCCGATAGCTCTGGGCTAGACGCACTAGCCCTATCACGAGGCTCTGTCGCCTGCTCTCGGCTACATGAGCCTAGGAGCAGGGTCAGTAGCCCCAGTGATACAAAGAGTTTTTTTGACATAAGAGTTATTTGAAGTTTGAGAGTTTGAGTTTGCTGAATTAGAACAATAGCCTCCCCTAGTAGAGAGGGCAGAGGGCTAGCGAGCTTGGCGAGAGAATATCTTGTCTATATCGACGTGTAGGGCCAAGAAATAGTTGCGTCCGGGTGTCAGTGCCGATGAGAAGTTGCTCTGCGTAGGGCGATAGTCGAGCAGGTTGTCGATACCCACCTGTAGTGTATAGGCTCGGTATAGCTTGAGAGCTGTAGCTAGGCGCACGTTGGAGTAGGCATCCTCGATCACGTTGATGTATTTGGTCGTGTGGGTACCAGCAGCGACCTCAGCATCTACCTGAGCTGTGCTCTTGCGTCGCCAGTAGTCGACCTTGGACATATAGCGCAGACTAAGGCTAATATCTGCCATATAGCGTCGCCCCGAGAAAGCGTAGCCAAGTGTTGCCGTCAGCGAGTGTGGGCGGAGCAGGGATAGGTTGTACGACCGCCCCTCATCATGGATGGTCCTAGATACGTTGCGGGTATAGCTATACGACCCTTGTAGCGACCAGTTGGCCAGCGAGGCACGTAGCAGTATCTCGCTACCATAGTAGGTAACTTGGTCATCGACGTTCTCTAGTCGTCGGTACACCTGTCCATCGGCCCCGATGCTCTGTGGGCGCTGTATGAGGTTGCGTACATCGGTCCGAAAGCCCGTGGCAGAGAGGCTAATATTGCGATGATTGTAGCCTACCTGTATCGTATAGCGTGTACTAGTCTCTGGCTTGAGGTTGGGGTTGCCTACGAGCATGAAGTTGGCCCCACCTGCTGTGTGATAAAAGTAGGAGTAGAGCTCGGTGAGCGTAGGGGAGCGGAAGCCCTCGGAGTAGATGAGGCGTAGGTCAATGGGGCCTAGCTTCTGCAGTACTGACGCCTTGTGCGTCAATCGACCACCGAAGGCCGAATGGCGGTCGTAGCGTAGCCCATAGCTGAGGTGGAGCTTCTGCCCCCAGAAGTGTGCATCGTGCTGAGCATAGGCCACAGCATTGCGCACGGTGTGCCCTGCCTCGCTCTCTAGCCATACAGTCTGGCCGTGCTCTTGGGTGTGCTCTAGGCCTATCATGGTGGAGTGATTGGGGGCTAGGGCGAGGTTGTACTGAAGGCGTGCTACCCAGATGCTGTTGCGGTAGTCGGGCAGGCGCTCGCGTTTGCTCGTAGCTACCTCTATACTCTCTATGTCGCGCTGTGAGTAGTCGAGCGAGGTGGTGAGGTCGAGAGCATGCTTGTCGCTAATCTGCCACTGTGCCCCGATACGTCCGCCATAGCTGTCGATCCCAAAGGACTCGGAGAGGTGTGTCGATCGACGTCGGGGGATGGTAGTCTGTAGGTATAGGTTGGAGCGTGTGCTATTGGCATCGGCCTTGATCTTGAGCTGAGGTGTGAGCGCATAGCCTAGGCGTAGTGCTAGATTGAGCGCATCGCCAGCAGGTAGGCGTAGCTTGTCCTCGCCATAGGCCTTTGTCTTGGTCTGCGATAGTGATAGCCCCATATTGTATCGCTCGTTCGATAGCCCAGCACGTGCCTCCCATCGCCTCTGATGGGGGATAGCAATGCGTGCCCCTATCTGCGCCTGCCAGGGCTGGGTAATGCGCTTGGTGATGATATTGACGACGCCCCCTATGGCATTGGACCCGTGAAGTATAGATCCACCACTAGGTAGGTACTCGATGCGTTCTATATTGCCTATGTCTATGCGAGAGAAGTCGATGTTGCCTCCTCGAGGCTTGGCTATGCTCTCTCCACTCTTGGAGGATATGGGCTCTCCATCGAGCAAGAAGAGGATATAGCTACCTCCAAGACCCTGAATACGCACCGTTTGGTTGGCAGCATTGTCGTTGTCTTGACTAAACTGTACCCCAGGGATAAAAGATGCGAGTACATCCTGTAGATCGGCCGCGGCTAGTCGCTCAATCTGCCTAGCCGTGAAGACGTGCGTAACGATAGGCTCATTCTTGAGCAGACGCTCGCGCCGAGCACTCGTAACCACTACCTCGTCAATCTGGCTCACGTTGATAGCCATCTCTATACGTAGGCTATGCTCCACAGCAGCCCCTGTGGCTAATGCGACCTCCTGTGTATCGTAGCCTATACCACGGAAGACGAGAGTGTGTGCCTCCTTCTTGTCTGCTAGATCAACGGCAAACCGGCCATCGCTGTCCGTAATGCCGATGACGCGCCCCGTGCCTTTGTCTACGATAGCGATGTCGGATAGGGGGCGATGCGTAGACCGCTCCACGACACGCCCCTTGTAGATCGCCCCTAGTGCCGCAGGTGCATATAGTAGAGCCAACAGCAATATTAGGCGAAGTAAGTAGTTGTGTTTCATCCAATTTTTGAAGTTTGAGAGTTTTGAGAGTTGTTACCACAAAGGTCTATACACGCCACCAACCATACAATAACAAGATATAGGTAATTGCCTGCGCACATGCATGCATGTGCTACTCAATAGTGGTGTCGCAACAAATGATTAATATTGTCGCCAAAATAGCTCATATTGGGTATATGGTAGATGTATCTGTGTATAAAATGATTGTGTGCTCTACCTTCGGCTATATGCACCTCTGCTCCCCTCAAGCTGGTAGCCATTAGTGGGGATATATGCCCAATGCCGCTTGTCTCCAGTCCATTGTGGAGGAGTGCCCTAGTAGGTCGACTGCTATGCAGCGTGTGTAGCTCTCTCAATAAAGCCTAGGGTGAACGAGGTGGTAGCCCTAGGGTGAACGCCCCGTTCACCCTAGGGCTAAAATGCGTCAGCCCTAGGGCGGAGGGCAGGGGCGGGGGGCTGACCTTTTTTGTGTACCTTTGTGTCGCAATATTGACAAGGAATAGATGAGTAATATTAGTCTGGCTACAGAGCTAGCGAATAGGGTAGAGCATATCGCTCAGCTAAGATGTCTGCTCACTGAGAGCAGGCGCATAGTGGTGCTACCGCATACTGCCCCCGATGGTGATGCCCTAGGTGCCACGCTGGGGCTGATGAGTACTATTCGGAGCCTGTCGCCTCAAGGGCAGTGCGTCGTGATTAGCCCCGATACGGTGGAGCGTTATCTGCGCTGGTTGCCGAGAGTAGAGGAGATCATAGACTATCAGAGGCAGAGTGAGGAGGCGCTACGCTATATCGCCGAGGCCGATCTCATCCTGCATCTCGACCACAACCAGACCTCGCGCTTGCGCTACTATCCTCTCGTGGACGCTGTATCGGCTAGCAGTGCACGCAAGGTGCTCATCGACCATCACCTCGATCCCGAGACGGGCTTCGATCTCGTGTTTAGCTACCCCGGCCTCTCCTCCACATGTGAGCTTGTCTATGCCCTCGTCAAGGCATGTGGCCTCGTAGAGCATATCTCTCCTCAGGTGGCTACCCTGCTGATGACAGGTATCGTTACCGATACGGGCCGGCTGATGTACGCGTGTTTCTATCCCGAGATCTACCAGCACTTTTCGGAGCTAATGGCTCTAGGTGCAGACTATCCATACATCATCGACCAGCTGTCGTACCACGGCACCTTGGGTCAGCTACGCCTACAGGGCTATGCCCTATATGAGAAGCTAGAGCTATATCCCGAGCTAGGGGCCGCCATTATCTGCTTGAGTCGAGAGGAGATGTGTCGCCTAGAGATCAGCAAGGGCGATACTGAGGGGCTCGTCAATCTGCCCCTATCGGTAGAGGGTATCGACAACGTCTGCTTCATCCGCGAGGATGTAGACCAAATCAAGCTCTCTATGCGTTCTATAGGGGAGCTTCCCGTCAATCTGATAGCCTCGCGTGGCTTCGGAGGCGGAGGCCACCTCAATGCTGCTGGTGCCGAGTATCGTGGCAGGGAGATGTCAATGGCAAAAAATGTCTATCTTAGTGAGCTCAAAAAGCTCAGACAGGAGCTCAAGAAATAGTCTTATAGTGGTAGAAATCAAAGCAATGAAGTTGATAAACAGCCAAGTCGCTATCAAAGCCCTTCTGCTGGGGCTAGTACTCACCCTCGTGGGGTGCAAGAGTGCAACGTACAAATCGCTCAGCGAGCTCAAGGACGAGCAGAAGACGGCCATCCGTCGCCTAATCGCCGACAAAGGGCTCTCGGTGGTGGAGCTGTCGTCGCACTCATTGCCTAGTACGATAGATCCTAGCGTCTACTATCTGATGCCCAATGGGCTATATATGCGTGTGATAGATGCAGGTAGTAGTACCGATCGGGCCGTGAAGAATGAGACGATCGTGTACGCTGAGTTTGAGGGCTTTCAGTTCAATCATACGACTAGCCCGATCCTAACGTTCAACAATCATAGCCGTTCGTCTGTCCCTCCTGTAGAGTTTCGCTACACGCACTACTACAATGCAGGCGATATTCACTTCATGCTCATCAACCAAACGGCTCCTCAGGTGAACTATGATGCCCTCATGTGCGAGGGGCTAGCTTATCCCATGACACTGCTGGGCGATGGCGCACGTGTGTCGCTCATCATCCCCTTCGAGATAGGCCCCAGTGGTACGTATAGTAGTGGCTACACGATGTTCGTGAAGGAAGCCGAATACAAGTTTCGCAAATAACAGCAAGCGCGTAATATGACCCTTATCAAATCAATCTCTGGTATCCGAGGTACCATCGGTGCGGGTGTGTCCGAGGGGCTCAATCCTATCTCCACAGCCCAGTTTGCATCGGCCTATGCTCAGTTTATTCGTCAGCACTCAGGCAAGGCACGCCCCGTCATCGTGATAGGGCGCGATGCACGTATGTCGGGGGAGATGGTCAAGCACATAGTGATCGGTTCGCTGATGGGTATGGGCTGTGATGTGATAGACATCGACCTAGCCACGACGCCGACTACAGAGATGGCTGTCGTAGGCAAGGGAGCCGATGGCGGCATCATACTGACGGCAAGCCACAACCCCAAGCAATGGAACGCGCTCAAGCTCCTCAACGAGCGGGGCGAGTTCATCAGCGATGCCGAGGGCAAGGAGATACTACGTCTAGCAGAGAGCGATGAGCTCTGCTTCGCCGAGGTCGATGCCCTAGGGCGTGTGCTAGAGCAGACGAGCTACCTAGAGGAGCATATAGAGGCTTGCCTCAAGGCTACGGGGGTCGATGTAGAGGCTATTCGCCGAGCCGGCTTCAAGGTAGCCTTCGATAGTGTCAATTCGGTAGGTGGTATCGCTCTACCAGCCCTTCTCAAAGCCCTAGGCGTGGAGCAGATCGTAGGCATGTACACCGAGCCACATGGCGATTTCCCTCACAATCCCGAGCCGCTCCCCGAGCACCTCACAGCCATCAGCGACGAGATACGCAAGCAGGGCGCGCATGTCGGCTTCGTCGTCGACCCCGACGTCGACCGCCTAGCTATCATAGACGAGCGTGGCGAATGCTTCGGCGAGGAATACACCCTAGTGGCTATTGCCGACTACCTACTAGGCCTCGCTGGTGGGGGCAACACCGTGTCGAACCTCAGCTCTACGCGTGCTCTACGCGACGTTACCCTCGGGCATGGTGGCAGCTACGCAGCAGCCGCTGTGGGTGAGGTCAATGTCGTTGCCAAGATGAAGGAGACGGGTGCACTCATCGGGGGCGAAGGCAATGGGGGCGTCATCTACCCCGAGCTACACTATGGACGCGATGCCCTAGTAGGCATTGCCCTCTTCCTCAGTCTACTGGCCAAGAGTGGTAAGACGGTAAGTGCTCTGCGACAGACCTACCCCTCCTACTACATGAGCAAGCAGCGTGTGGATCTGCCACCCTCGGTCAATTCGCTCGCTCTACTAGAGCGTCTAGCCCGGGAGCAGGCTGGGCAGGGCGAGATCAATCTCGTCGATGGCGTCAAGATAGACTTCCCCACCAAGTGGGTACACGTGCGTCGTAGCAACACCGAGCCTATCATACGCATATATACCGAGGCACCCTCGCAGCAGGAGGCAACAGAGCTTGCCGATACCTTCAAACAGATCATAACATCTTACATATAGACCAGACGACCATTGGCTAGAAAGAAGAAGGAGCACCCCATGCTCCGTGGGGTGCGTATCGAAAGCCTAGCAGCCGAGGGGAAAGCACTTGCTCATATCGAGGGGCAAGTGCTTTTCGTGCCGTACGCTGCCCCAGGCGATGTGTGCGACATCAAGGTAGTCAAGAAGAAGCGTAGCTTCATGGAGGGGACTATCGCCAGCCTCATAGAGCCCTCACCGATGCGCCTAGAGCCCATCTGCTCGCATCATGGCTACTGTGGAGGGTGCAAGTGGCAGCATATCCCCTACAGAGAACAGCTACAAGCCAAGGATCAGGTAGTACGCGATGCCATGATACGCCTAGGTAAGGTAGAGGTCGCCGAGTACCTACCTATCTTGGGTGCCAAGGCTACCGAGAGGTATCGCAATAAGCTAGAGTTTACCTTCAGCCACAAGCGTTGGCTACTCCCTGATGAGCTGTCGTCTGAGGAGGATGAGCACCCCATAGATGCCGAGGGGCGACAAGTGCGTAGTGCTCAGCCTGGGCTAGGATTTCATATACCTGGGATGTTTGACAAGGTGCTCGATATAGACCTGTGCCATCTCGGGGACGAGCTACTCGATCGTATTAGGCTCTTCATCCGTAGCTACTGCCTAGAGAGGCCCGAGCGGTACCCTTTCTTTGATCTCAAAGCTCAGCAAGGGCTAATGCGCACGCTGATGATGCGCACCACCTCCACGGGCGAGAGTATGGTCGTAGTGGTCTTCTATCGCGATGATAGGCCAGAGATTGCGGCTCTGCTAGATGCCGTGCGTGAGGCTTTCCCTCAGATCACAGCTCTACTATACGTCATCAACAGCAAGGCCAACGACACCATCACCGACCAAGAGATACTCCTGCACTCAGGGCGTGCGTACATCGAGGAGGAGATGGAGGGGCTACGCTTCCGTATAGGGCCCAAATCATTCTACCAGACGAATAGCCTACAGGCCTACGAGCTCTATAAGGTGGCTCGCGAATTTGCAGGGCTGACGGGGAGCGAAGCCGTCTACGACCTCTACACGGGTACGGGTACTATCGCCAACTTCATCGCACGCTCGGCGCGCTCCGTCGTCGGTATCGAGTACGTCCCTGAGGCTATCGCAGATGCCAAGCTCAATAGCGAGGTGAATGGTATCGACAATACACTCTTCTACGCAGGGGATATGAAAGATATCCTTACCGATGCCTTCATCGAAGCCCACGGAGCTCCAGAGGTGATCATTACCGACCCACCTCGCGCCGGTATGCACGAGGATGTAGTGGCTACTATACTACGTGCAGAGCCCGACCGTATCGTCTATGTAAGCTGCAACCCCGCCACCCAGGCGCGCGACCTCGCCCTGCTCACCGCATCGGGGCACTATCGTGTGCTCCGTAGCCGCGCCGTCGATATGTTTCCTCACACGCACCATATAGAGAACGTTGTCCTGCTCAAGCGCATCTGCTAGAGCGCATCATCTCTGACTCCGTACGTTACGAGGCTGTACCGCTAGATAGTGGTACAGCCTCTTGCCTTGTGTTGTTTCGCCTCTTACTATCAGAAATATGACATTATCTAGATGCCCTCTAGGCATAGCTGTTTAGTCTCTCTTTCCCTTATGTAATTATTTGTTTTATCGTTGCTTGTGTGTTTTGTCTTCGTTTGCCGAATGCCCCTTTAGGTAGAGGGTATGTCCAGCGATTGCAGAAAATTATCAGAAAACAACAGGAGAAAAATCACGCTGTGTAGCAATGTATTAAAATTATTATTACTTTTGAGGAGAAATTCTCTTACAGATATGAGTCTATTCTGATGTAATGAGGGTTCTTCGTGTTTAACTATTAATTGAAGTTCAGAATGAACAAGTCAGAATTTATCGCTAGTATCGCTGAGAAGGCCGGCCTAACCAAGGCTGATGCCCAGAAGGCCGTTAACGCTTATGCCGAAGTAGTTGCTGAGCAGCTCAAGGCTGGTGGCCGTATCACCCTCGTAGGCTTCGGCACGTTCTCTACTGTAGAGAAGCCCGAACGTACGGGTATCAACCCACGCACCAAGCAGAAGATCAAGATCGCTGCTCGCCGAGTGGCTAAGTTTAAGCCAGGCGCAGGTCTCGAGCTCTAAACAGACAACTCGCAACAAAAAGAGGTTGGTTATGCTACGCGTAACCAACCTTTTCTATTTCCCCTCTAGGCTCAGTCGTTCTCTCCTCGCTGAGCTATAGGGTGTATTGATCTATGTAATCAGCTAGCCACGACCTTTGTAGCACGAGCCCCTTCCCTTGATGAGGGAGAGGGCTCGTGCTGTAAGGGTCATATGATGCCTACCTTATACCTATGGAGGTATGCTGGAGCCCTGCCCGAGGTCTCTAGACAGATAGATCTAGAGGTAATTCATGAAGCCTACTGCCCGAGTGTGGAGAAGGTCTGCCGACCAGTAGCCCGAATGCGAGTCTTGTGGCCGTTGATCGAGAGGGTGAGCTTACTCTTAGGCTTGACGGGTAGGCGGGCGAAGTCTATCGTTATCTCCGCAACGCGAGAGGTACTGATGTCGAGCATCTGACCCGAGAGGGTGGCACGAACCTTGCCCGATAGAGGTTGTTTGGCAAAGACTTCATATTCGTAGCCGTCAGGAAACTTCCCCTTGAGTACTAGTGTATCGGCACCTCGCTTGATGGTGAAGGCAGTGGAGTCGCCCGCCTTCTTGCTGGCTAGATAGGTGAATGATGCGAAGCGGTTGTTGATAGCCGTCTCCTCCATTCTGAGGATGAGGTCGCCAGCCTGCACACCCATATCTCGTCCTGCACTACGCTTGCCAAAACCCTTGACGAGCATACCCTCGCCACGATGAGCCGGATCGGGCTCTATGCCTAGCGATGCCTTGTCGTTGCGCATACGTAGGGTGTATGGAGTGTGCCAGGGCTGGGGTGCTTGCTCGGGAGCTAGCTTGTCGATAGTCAGCCAGTCGTAGCTATTGCTGGTGGTATCAGCGCACTCTAGCGATATGCTAGTAGCAGGTGTACGCCTATGCTCATCGACGAAGGCTCCGATCTCGCTACGTAGCTGAGGGAAGTAGCTCATCTCGTGATTGCCCTCGGGGGTGCGGAAGATGGCAAGAGGCTGATACTCGCGTATCTTGTCTATCGTAGGCTGCATCATCTGTACAGGGTAGAGCATATCCGATAGAGTATTGACGATGTAGAGAGGTTTGCCATTGATATTCTCTAGATAGACGGGCGAGGTACCTATGTTGGCCGCTACACTGACCGATCCATTGAGGGCGATGAAGCCAGCGAAGGGTGTAGAGCAGGTGGTAGCCATATAGAATGCTCCCGAGCCCCCATCGGAGAACCCACTGACGAAGACCTTATCGACATCTATCGGGTATTGCTGCTGCACACGATGTAGTTCGCTGAGCACCATATCGAGGCCTACGGGGTCGAACCACGTGGCTCCCTTCTGCCCATAGGGGTAGAGTACATAGTACCCCCTCTCATCGGCGAGCTTGGTCATCGGCGATCGCTTGGCCGCACCTAGAGGGTCGATACGCATACTAGTCGAGGAGACTGCCCCATGTAGGTAGATGATCAAGGGTCGCTTGCTCTGCTTGTCGATGCTAGGCGGAGTGTAGACGATATAGGGGCGTTCGATGCCGTCTCGAGTAGTGATAGTGAACTGGTCGAACGTCCCATCCTGGGCATGTAGCTCCAAGACCGAGATGAAGGCTACGAGGAGGAGTAGCCAAGGCGTAATGAGTCTTCTCATTGTGATGTAGGAGTTTTTGAGTTTGTAGTTTGAATGATGCGTATTATGCCATAATGGCATTCGCAGGGCAAACTTAATCAAAAAAACGATACCCAACCACGGCCTAAGACCATCACACCGGGAGGACGCACTAAAAATATAGTTAGCCTCGCAACGGGTATTCTCTTGACAGTGCACACTAATCCTTTGGCTCCTCATGTGCAATAGTCTTTTACAGAGCCTTCGCTTAGTTAGCATCCCGAGGATAGATCGTCAGAAACTACACCCATCTTGATCACCTCTTACCTGTGAAATAGGGGAGCCATCGTAGGCTGACTGCTAGTAGCGTGTGTAGCTCGCTCGAAAAGCCTAGGGTGAACGATGTGGCACCCCTAGGGTGAACGCCTCGTTCATCCTAGGGATAAAATACGTTCGCCCTAGGCAATCACACCTGCCAGTCCTCATCTCTGCCC
>JBHACB010000081.1:0-41880 GCA_041854325.1 Porphyromonas sp. | reverse complement strand
CCGAGGGCGTGCTCAATGGCCGCACTAGTGGTACGCAGTATCATACCCTTAGCGACTGTGCTACAGAGCCTACGGGAGGGATGAAGGCCCTGAGTGTGCCAGTGTCGTTCTACGCACAGTTCAAGGGTGAGCAGGTGAGCAACAAGCGTGGCCGTATCGTCGGCATCCTAGCCTATAGCATCACCGACAAGGCCAAGAACTGCAACCTCTGGATCCGCGACCTAGCCGACCTACAGCTCTCTGCCGATAGGTGTACAGCTGGTGGAGGCGACAATGGAGGTGGTACGACGCCTACCCCCACAGCCACAGATCTCATCATCAGTGCCTATGTAGAGGGTAAGGGCAACAACAAGTATCTCCAGATCTACAACCCCACGGGTGCAACGATCGACCTCTCGGCCTATACACTCAAGCTCGAGAACTACTCGGGGTCGGGAGCCCAAAGCAAGCCTGCGACCTTCGTCGAGTACAAGCTCTCGGGTTCCCTAGCCTCCAAGGGCGTGCTGGTGCTGGCGCACAATAGTGCGACACTCTACACTGGCACCGCTACCAAGGCAGGCGATGTGATGAACTTCAATGGCAACGACAACGTGGCACTCTTCAAGGGCGAAACGATGATAGATGTCGTGGGCACGTGGGGGGCTGTATGGGTAGATGGTACCAAGGGGGCAGGGCTAGATAAGGCTTGGCGTCGTAAGGCAGAGATCAATAAGCCCAACGCTACCTACACCACGAGCGAGTGGGACGAAGCCTCTATCGATGATGTTAGCTATCTACAGGGACGCTAGCACTCTCCCTAGATTAAGACAAGAGATGATGAATAAGAGAATACAAACGAGTCTAGTAGCAGGGCTTATAGCCCTGCTACTACCTCTAGGTAGTTGTCGTGATAGCGTCCCCACAGGAGGCGAGAGCGACGAGAGTCGGGTATCGATGAGCCTCTCGGGCTCTACGACGACGAGTAGGGTAGTACCAGCCTCGGGGGAGAGCTTCTTCCTCAAGATCAATGCTCCTGCCCAATGGACGATAGCCCTAAGCCCCACATCTGCCTCGGAGTGGCTGGTGATCGACCAGACCTCTGGTGCCCAAGCCCACGACCTAGGGATCAGGGTGGCCATCGGAGCCAATGCCGGAGCTCAGAGAGAGGCTTTCCTGACGCTGACCTCAGCAGGGCAGACGGCGTCTGTGCGCCTGATACAGCAGGCGAGCGCAAGCTATACTCCAGGAGCAGGCGAAGACCCGATAGCACCAGGGGGGCAGCCTATCTTTGGCGAGCCTACACGTCTCGAGATACCTAAGCTGTCTGGCGGTAGCCACAACTACTTCGTTACGCACAAGACAGGCGATGGGCTAGTGAACTTCTCCCTCGAGTACGACGTACAGCGTCGCCACCCACGCTGGGTCGCCTTTGTATTCGATGAGGCTACAGGGGCACGCCACTACACCACGCGTACCGATGCCTGGGCTTGGGACCCCATCATACCGAGCATCTACTCTACAGAGACTTGGTTCTCGGGCTCGGGGTACTCGCGTGGGCATATGGTAGCCTCTAGCGACCGCTACTATAGCCGGCAGGCCAACGAACAGACCTTCTACTACTCCAATATGTCTCCTCAGCTCCAAGACCACAATGGTGGCATTTGGAATGAGCTAGAGCTCAAGGTGCAGGCCTGGGGGCGTAGCTCTGCCTTCCGCGACGTGCTATATGTAGCCAAGGGGGGGACTATCCGCGACGATCAGGTGCAGGCTACTCGCCTGCGTGGCACTATGGTGATCCCCAAGTACTACTACATGGCCCTAGTCGTGCGCAAGGGGGATAGCTACCACGGCCTCGCTTTCTGGACGGAGCACCGCAAGTACACCAAGACCTCGCTACGTAGCCTAACGCTCTCTATCGATGAGCTTGAGGAGCGTACGGGTATAGATTTCTTCCACAACCTCCCCGACGAGGTCGAGGCCCAGGTGGAGCGAGAGACAGCGTCCTCGCATAGCTGGCCAGGGATCTAGCTCTTGGGAGCTAAACCTTTTGACCTCAGAGGTGGTTGTAGTAATGGTTTAATGTTTAACAACCCGACCTCCGCATAGGGTCGGGGCAATAGGTAAGAAAAAGATATGAAGTTTACGCAGAAGATGCAAGATGCGATCAATGCTCAGATCAACCTCGAGATGTGGTCTTCCAACCTCTACCTCTCTATGTCTGTGCACTTCGCTCAGAAGGGTCTGAATGGTTTCGCACATTGGTTTGCCAAGCAGGCCGACGAGGAGATGGCACATGCCAAGGATATGATGCACTACATCATCACTCGTGGCGGTCAGGTTAGGCTACAGGCTGTCGAGGCTGTGCCCACTGAGTTTGGTACGCCTCTGGCTATCGTAGAGCAGGCCTACGAGCATGAGTGCCTCGTGTCGTCCAAGATTGAGGAGCTCGTGCACGTAGCTAGTGCCGAGAAGGATATGGCCTCTCAAGACTTCTTCTGGAAGTATATCCGCGAGCAGGTCGAGGAGGAGGCTACGGCTTCGGGCCTTGTAGAGCAGGTTCGTATGCTCGATGGCCACGCGATTATGTTCCTCGATCGCGAGCTAGCTGGCCGCTAGTCGCCCTCTAGATCCTAAGGTCAAGGGTCTCAATACATGTGTCACCCCCTATCGGCCTCTGCGCTGATAGGGGGTGGCTATATCATAGCTCTACGAAGGGCTCTATCTACCCTAGGGTATGCTATAGTCGAGAGGGCGAGGTAGGCACTATGCCTACCTCGCCCTCTCGTATTACTTGGGTCTCGAAGCGTTTACCGGACTACTCGGCTACTTCTTCGCTAGCAGGAGCCTCGGCTACGGGAGCCTCTACTGCAGCCTCCTGGGCAACTACCTCCTCGGCAGCGTTGGCACTCACCACCTCGAAGGGGATCTCTACCGATACCTCCTTGTGAAGGCGAACCGTAGCTATGTAGCTACCCAGCTCCTTGGCCGTCTTGGCGAAGATGAGCTTGCGCTCGATCTCGAAGCCCTTCTTGGCGAGCTCTTCGGCGATCTGAATGTTGTTTACAGAGCCATAGACTGCACCGCCAGCAGCTGTCTTCACAGCGATGACGAGCTTGGTACCCTGTAGCTTAGCTGCCTTTTCTTCGGCTTCCTTCTTGATAGCGGCTAGCTTGTGAGCACGCTGCTTGAGGTTCTCTGCTAGGATCTTCTTGGCAGACTCAGTAGCGATGATAGCCTTACCCTGAGGGATTAGAAAGTTGCGACCGTAGCCGTTCTTTACCGTTACTACATCGTCCTTGTAACCGAGGTTGAGGACGTCTTCTTTCAAAATAACTTCCATTGTATTCTGTCTCCTTGGGGGTGTTATTACTTAGTCATGTTGTCCGTTACGTAGGGCAGGAGCGCAAGGTGGCGAGCACGCTTTACGGCCTGAGCTACGCGACGCTGAAACTTGAGCGACGTACCAGTGATACGACGAGGAAGGATCTTGCCCTGCTCGTTGAGGAACTTCTTGAGGAAGTCGGGATCCTTGTAGTCGATATAGCGGATACCGCTCTTCTTGAAGCGGCAATACTTCTTTCTGTTCTTATCTACCGTGAGGGGAGTAAGGTAGCGTACTTCCGATTGTGTAGCCATTGTTTAGTTCTCCTTGTTTGATGACGACTTCAGACTTCTTCTCTTGGCTGCATACTCGGCAGCAAACTTGTCCTGACGGAACGTCAAGAAGCGGAGTACAGCCTCATCGCGGCGATACTGCGTCTCGAGGACTGCGATAGTCTCGGGGGTAGCGCGAAACTCTACCAGCTGGTAGAAGCCCGTAGACTTCTTCTGGATAGGATAGGCGAGCTTCTTGAGACCCCAATTCTCGTGGTTCACGATCTCTGCACCTTCTTTTTGCAGCACACCGATGAACTTGTCTACCGTCTCCTTCATCTGAACTTCAGACAAAACGGGAGTAAGAATGAAAACGGTTTCGTAATTGTTCATAACTCGTTATAGATACTTGTTTTATTGAAATAACCGCGCAAAGGTACGACAATTCCCCCAATTATCCAAACGCCCCGCTCGGTCGAATGGCTTAGGTAGGCATTAGTCGTCGCGACGCCCACCGAAGTACTTCATAAACTGCACACGCTCGAAGACGTTGGCCTCGCCCTGCGCCTTGGCATTGAGCCTGCCACGCATCTCGTCGATCGAGTGGTAGCCACGCTTCTGCATCCACATCTTGAGCCCATCGAGAGCCTCTGCGATAGCACTAGGGCCACCCTTGTAGAGAGCAGTGCACATCTGAGCGGTCTGCCCACCGGCTAGCAGGCTCTTGGCGACCTCTTGCCAGCCATATACACCTGTCGAGGTGCTGATCTCTAGGCCATTGACTGCGCCACTGACTAGGGCGGTGAAGCGTAGGGTGTCGGCAAAGTCACCCGTGTGGGTGAATACGTCGGCACTGGTGAGCTCCTCGCTGTCGAGGTTGATGTCGGGCTGATACGAGCGGTTGAATAGCGTTACGGCCGATGCCCCTGCCGCACGTAGCTTGTCTACGAGGGCAGGCAGAGCTGTGTGATAGCGCGATAGCTTCACGATCACGGGGATACGCACCTTGCTACGGAGCATCTTGACGATGTCGATGTAGAGTGCCTCGCCTGCGTGGTGGTCGTAGAAGAGGTCTGTCTCTAGGCGCATGATGTTGATCTCTAGGGCATCGGCACCAGCCTGCTCGATACGCTCGGCGAAGTCTACCCAGCTGTCGGCTCGCAGGCAGTTGATACTCGCTATTACGGGGATAGGGAGCTCGCGTTTGTAGCGAGCTATTTGGTCGAGATAGCGCCCTACCTCCTCGGCACGTACGTAGTGGGCTATGTAGTCGGCAGCCTCGGTATAGTCGGCCTCGCCCTGCATCGCTTCGCTCTGTGCCTCTATCTGCTCCTCAAAGAGCGACTTGAGGATCACGGCACCAGCACCTGCTGCGGCCATTGCCTTGACTCTGTCGAGGTTGCGCGTGAGCCCTGAGCTCCCGATGAGGATGGGGCTCTGTAGGCTGAGGCCTACAAATGATGTTCTTACATCCATACTGTTCTATTCGTTGGCGTGGGCATTACCCTAGGGGGAGGTGCACACGTATGATTGGGACCGTTTAGTTATGACAAAGATAACATTTTTGCAGACATCGCTCACGCATTGCTTCGGACGATTTGGCAGGTCGCTCGACTAGCCAAGCTCATGGGGGCAAAAGCATGGAGTGCAGACGCACTAGCGTCCGCACTCCAGTGGGGTATCTATTCCTATACTCAGGGGCTACTGCTTGGGGAGCTCCTCGAAGTCTACATAGTCGTCGCTACTGCCTTGGGCAAAGCGTTTGGCTTCGATCTCGTCCATGTCGAGCTTGCCACGTGGCCCTGGAGGCTGGCTAGCCCGTGCTCCCTGCGCTCCGCTAGGGCGACCTGCGCCCTGGCTCTGACGCATCTGCTCGGCCATACGCCGCTGTATGCGTGTGAGTAGCAGAGATAGCAACCATCGGCGCAGACTCCCTGAGATGATGAGCAGGAGCAGCCCGATGAGTAGGAGGGTGAAGAGAAGTTCAAACATTGTCGTCCTGTAATAATAATACTAACCTCGCCCTAATGCTCGCGAGCACTAGGCATCTCTAGTACCGAAAGCAAAACGTATGCCAAGATAGTGATAGCGCAACCAAACTGACCTAGGGCAACGATCGAAGCGATCGCTACAGCGACCAAGATGAGCTGCGAGCGTGCTCCCTTGAGCCCCTTGAGCTTGAAGGAAAACATCGGTAGCTCGCTCACCATGAGGAAGCATAGTAGCCCTACGAGGAGGTACACGACAGCCAACAGTAGAGGCTCGCCGAGGAGCAAGTGAAGGTCGTCGATAATGCGATACAGGCCGAGCCAGAAGATAGCGTTGGCTGGCACTGGTAGACCGATGAAGCTCGTAGACTGGCGGGCATCGTTGTTGAACTTGGCCAAGCGTAGCCCCGCAAAAGCCCCTATCAGCAGTACTGGTGCAGCACTCCACAGGCTGTATCCCTGCATCAGTAGGCTGTGCAAGACGAGTACCGAGGGGGCTACACCGAAGCTCACTACGTCGGCTAGGCTATCCAGATCCTTACCTATCGGCGAGGTAACGCCCAGCAGGCGTGCCACGAGCCCATCGAAGAAGTCGAATACGGCAGCTAGAGCGATGAGCAGGGCTGCTATCTCTAGCTCACCCTCGTGCAGTGCATACACGATGGCGAGGCTCCCCGAGAGGAGATTGAGGCAGGTAATGGCGTTGGGGATATGCTTCTTGATGTTCATACTCGTGAGGCTAGTGTAGAGGGCTAGGCCTTGGGGAGCTCAGCGATGAGGGTGATGTTGCCATCGACCTTCTGCCCTAGCTGTACGTGTACCTTGGAGCCGAGAGGGAGGTAGAGGTCTACGCGTGAGCCAAACTTGATGAAGCCCATATTATCGTTGATATGGCAGGGCTCGCCCTCTTGGCTATACGTTACGATGCGCTGTGCCACTGCCCCTGCTACCTGACGAGCTAGCACACGGTGCCCATCGCGTGTACGGATGACCACAGCCGAGCGCTCATTGTCGGTACTACTCTTGGGGAGATGTGCCGCCATGAAACGCCCTGGTGTGTGCGACACATGCTCTACGACACCATTGACGGGGATCCAATTGACGTGCATATTGAAGACATTCATAAAGACAGACACCTGTAGGCATCTCTCACCCAGTATCTGCGTCTCGTCTACCTCCTCGATCACTACCACCTTGCCATCGGCAGGGCATACGACCACGTCATCGCGGTGCGCCAGCTCGTGCTTGCGAGGGATGTAGCGAAAGAAATTGAGTACGAGCGCATACAGCACTAGGCTGAGGCCTAGGACTACGTAAAATGCGAGGCCCGTGCCGAGCACCGTGTAGATACCCCCACAGACCAGAGCCAAAGCGATAGCAATGCCTACTAGTAGCCCTTTCCCTTCTTTGTGAAGCGTCATTTGTATAAGTTCTTTTAACTAATAATGTAATAATTCGACTGGCAAAGATAGTAAAAATCTAGGCATGCTCGCTCCTTGACTACGGGCTGGTGTGCGAGGGGGCTACCGCAGGGCTAGGTGGAGGCTACTCGTGAGGCTAGCAAGGTGTCGATACAGCGAACACAGCCTCTCCCCCCCCTCTTGGCTCACCTAGCTGTAGCCTCGGCTCTTGCAGTGGGTCTTGGGCGATGTGGGGCGATCGTTTGTGTTGCTTAGGGGTAGGGCTGACGCATTTTATCCCTAGGGCGAACGAGGCGTTCGCCCTAGGGGTGCCACCTCGTTCACCCTAGGCTTTTGGAGAGAGGACTACACGCGCTACTGTCAGTCAGCCTGCGGTGATGCCCCTCTACCATAGGCACGGTTGATGCCAAGCGAGGCACTGGCGAAGAGGTCTGTTGTGAGGTGTGTACAAAATGACTACCTTTGTACCCAAGAAAGAAACTGATATGCAGGGCAATCAAATACGTCAGTACACTATCAGCGAGATACTGGAGGCAGAGATGAGGGCGATCCAGTCGATACCCCAAGACAACCCCTACGACCAAGCTATTGACCTCATCGTGCGCTATGTGCACGAGGGGCAGGGACGCTTGATCACCTCGGGGATGGGTAAGGCTGGTCAGATAGCACTCAATATGGCTACGACCTTCAGCTCTACAGGTACGCCAGCATACTTCGTGCACCCCAGCGAGGCACAGCACGGCGACCTCGGCATGGTGCGCCCTGGTGATATACTACTACTCATCAGCAACTCGGGCAAGACGCGCGAGGTGCTAGAGCTGGTAGACCTCGCTAGGCGTATGATACCCGATGTGCCCACTATCCTGATCACAGGGCGTGTGGATAGCCCCCTGGCAGAGCTGGTAGATGTAGTCCTCTCGACGGGCAACCCTCCTGAGGTGTGCCCACTGGGGCTTACACCCACGACGAGTACTACGATGATGACCGTCCTAGGTGATGTGCTCGTGGTGCAGGTGATGCAGCGTATCGGTTTCGATCACAAGCAGTATGCCCTTAGACACCACGGAGGCTATCTGGGTGTCAAGAGCAGAGCGCAGGCCGAGCTGAAGTAAGGATTGATGGGATACAGCTCGTAGGGAGATTGGTTAGTTTCGAGAGTCCGAGAGGATCGTGGGTTCGGGCTTGGAGATTGGTCAACCTTACATATCGTTCGCTAGGGTGCGACGCACATACATATCCTACACTTCGCAGGTATGTGTGTCGGCTCTCATTATCACTAGGCCTAGCTACTAAGGTAGGCCACAGCACTACACCTCGCACATGCGTGGAGGCGTAGTGCCTCATAACAATAAGAATAAGTATTGAAAACATTTGAAGAACTAGGTGTATCAGCACCTATCTGCCAGGCTGTCGCAGAGCTTGGCTATCAGCAGCCTATGCCTGTGCAGGAGGCCGTTATCCCCTATCTACTCGGTGCCCCTATCGACCTGATCGCCCTTGCTCAGACGGGTACGGGCAAGACGGCAGCTTTTGGCCTGCCCCTCTTGCAGCGTCTTGCCGATACCCCCACTCAGAGCGATGCTCCTAGGGCTCTAGTACTATGCCCCACTCGTGAGCTATGCCTACAGATCGCTGACGACCTCGCCGCCTACAGCAAGTACCTGCCTGGCGTGCGCATACTACCCGTCTATGGCGGTAGCTCTATCGAGGTGCAGATACGCGCCCTACGGCGTGGAGTGGAGGTGATAGTGGCCACGCCAGGGCGTCTAATCGACCTGATGGAGCGCGGTGTGGCTCGCCTCGATGAGGTGGCTACCGTAGTACTCGACGAGGCCGATGAGATGCTCAACATGGGCTTCACCGAGAGTATCGAGACGATACTGGGGGCCGTGCCCGAGGAGCGCCATCTGCTGCTCTTCTCCGCCACCATGCCTCGAGAGGTAGCCAGTATAGCCTCTTCGTACCTCAACGACCCCAAGGAGATCGTCGTAGGCAACAAGAACGAGGGCAATGCCAACATCAAGCACGTGCACTACATGGTAGCCGCACGGCACAAATATCTGGCACTAAAGCGCATTGCCGACTACTACCCCAATATCTATGGGATCGTGTTTTGCCGTACGCGCAAGGAGACACAGGAGATAGCCGATGCCCTCATCAAGGATGGCTACAATGCCGATGCCCTACATGGCGAGCTGAGCCAAGCGCAGCGCGACTATGTGATGCAGAAGTTTCGCATACGTGCCCTCCAGATCCTAGTGGCTACCGATGTGGCGGCTCGTGGCCTTGACGTCAACGACCTAACGCACGTGATCCACTACGGCCTCCCCGACGACATCGAGAGCTACACGCACCGCTCTGGACGTACGGCTCGTGCAGGCAAGACGGGGCTATCGATAGCTATCTGCCATAGCAGAGAGAAGGGACGCCTCAGGGATATAGAGCGTATCATACGTAGCAAGATAGAGCGTGTAGCGATGCCTCGAGGAGCAGAGATCTGCGAGAAGCAGCTCTACAACCTAGCCGACCGCCTAGAGCGGGTGGATGTGTCGGAGGATAGCACCCTAGAGGCTCTACTCCCAGGCATTATGCGCAAACTCGATTGGCTCGACAAGGAGGAGCTCCTGCGCCGTATGATGCTCCTCGAGTTTCGTCGTCTGCTCGACTACTACGAGTCGGTCGAGGAGATCGATGAGGCCGACGAGAAGGGGCGCACAAGCCGAGGCGAGAGCGAGGCGAGCAAGCGTACTAGAGGAGCAGAGGAGGGGATGACACGCCTCTTCATCAACTTTGGCAAGATGGATCGTATGTTCCCCAACAAGCTCATAGAGCTCATCAACAAGTGCGTACCAGGGCGCGTCAAGGTGGGTAAGATAGATCTCTTGGCTCGCTTCTCGTTCTTCGATGTAGACGAGGCCGAGGCACAGGCCGTAGTAGAGTGTATGAACCGCTACGAGGTAGAGGGTCGACGCATCGTCGTAGACTATGCCGACAACGCCCCTACCGAGGAGGGAGGTCGCCGTGGGTCTCGCCGTGAGGGGGGTGCCTCTGGACGTCGCCCTGCCTTCGCTCGACCAGCCTCGCATCGCGATAAGCCTCTCGCTACAGAGAAGAAGCCCCACCGCAAGGGCGATAAGCCCGTGCGTGAGCGCACAGCCTCTCGCCCCAAGCGCGATGACGAGCGATACTTCGATCGCTTTCAGCGCAAGGGCCGTCGCTAGCCACCCTATCTCATAGCATAGCGCGAGGGGGCTGACCACTGCGGTCAGCCCCCTCGCGCTATGCTATAAGCTACTAGGTAGGAGGTGTCTAGAAATAGATCGTCTGGCTGCTGCTAGGCTCGTCTGTGCCAGGCTCTGCACTAGGCTCTGTAGAGCTATCGGTAGGAGATCCCTGCTCTACGGCCACTAGAGGCGAGCTTTTGGTCATAGCACGTTTGCTACGTATCTTCTCTACGGCCGTGAGGTCTCGCTTGCAGGCAGGGGTATCCTCAGCGATGGCCAAGATCTCATCGTCGTCGAGCTCATCGATCTCGAGGATCAGAGGCTGGTTGGCACGAGCACTCCCGATAGGCTGGGCATAGTATCGCTCGATCATCTTGTCCTCTTCGTTGCGCTGAGCTACGAAGTCGCTAAACGAGAATGGATCGTTGCTATCCACGTACTTGCCCATAATGCTCTCCTCGGTAGTCTCTAGGTCGAAGCCCGAGGCGAGGAGCGTTACCATGACTCTATCGCCCGAGAGGTCTGTCTCGCGGATGTAGCCCCAGATGTTTTCGAAGTCGAGGATGTTATTGGTGAAGTTGGTTAGGGCTTCCATCTCGCGAGTGAGTAGAGGATGGTCCATCGAGGGATAGACGCAGATGAGGAGCTTCTTGGCGTTGCGGATATTGTTGTTGTTGAGCAGAGGAGAGCGCAGGGCATTCTCTATGGCATCTGCTAGGCGGTTTTCGCCACAGCCCTCGCCCGAGGAGATGATGGCCACACCACCGCCCTTGAGCGTGGTGTTGACGTCCGCGAAGTCGATGTTGATACGCCCAGGGTGATTGACCATGTCGGATATGCCCTTGGCGGCATTGCTTAGTGTGGCGTCAGCGAGGTCGAAGGCTTCGTTGAGCGGTAGGTCGCCGTAGACGTCGATGAGGCGTTGGTTGTTGACCACTAGGATGGCATCGACATTGTTCTCCAGCTCTTTGACACCCTTGAGTGCTTGTAGTATCTTGCGTCTACCCTCAAAGACGAAGGGGATTGTGACGATACCTATCGTGAGCTTGCCAGCCTCCATGGCTATCTTGCCGATGATAGGTGCTGCTCCCGTCCCTGTGCCTCCACCCATGCCTGCGGTGATGAAGACCATCTCGGTGTCGTCTTGGGTGAGTGCCGCGCGGATCTCCTCCTCGCTCGCCTTGGCTGCCGCCTCAGCTACCTCGGGGCGGTTGCCTGCTCCGAGACCCTTGCCCCCAGCCCCTCCGAGGCATATCTTGTTGCGTACAGCACTCTTGGCTAGGGCTTGCTTGTCGGTGTTGCAGAGCAGGAAGGTAACGCCCGACACAGAGCCCTCCTCATACATCTTGCTGACGGCATTGCCACCGCCCCCCCCGACGCCTATCACCTTGATGATGCGCCCAGTCTCCTCCTGTGTATAGTGAAAGTCGATAGCGCCTCGCTGCTCGTCTATATGCGTACTCATAACTAGTTGCTATTGTGATATGATCTATTCGTCGTTGCCGTTGATGTTCTGCATCGTCTCTCTCAGGGAGCGTCCGATACGACTCGTGAAAGACGCTAGCCAGTTGGCGCGCTTGGGCTTCTGCTGCTTGGTCTCCTTGGTCTCTGCTTCGTCCTGCTGCCCCTCGCTCTCTATGGCGGCCTCGTCCTCGAGCCCGAAGGTGTAGTCGCGCCCAGCAGTGTCCTCGAGCGCGGGCTCTGCCTTGGGCATCGTGGCGGGTGCTTCGGGCTCGTCAAAGAGGGTGTCTAGCGACCCCTGAGTGTACTCTACACACACCTCACGAGCCTGATGTACGAGGGCTATCTCGGTGTGATACTCGCGCAGTAGGCGATCCTCGAGGTCGTCGCTGACGTACTCCTTGCGCACGGAGCCGAGGCGTACCTCACCCCCCTGGGCTTGTAGCGTCTCGATGAGGTACTGCGTCTGAGCTGCTCCCCCACTCAAGATGAGCTTGGAGGGCTCGCTGTCGGAGGGGCTAGCCTTGGAGATAATGTTGAGCACGCTACCGAAGATCTCGAGCATACGTGCCGAGACGTACCGATTGACCTCAAGGAGCTTGAGCTGTCTCTCTGAGATGCGTGTGCCTAGGGAGGGGATGTAGAGGTCTTTGCTGATGTCGGTACGCATTGAGCTGTCGCGTACCTTGATCGTCTCAGCATCGCGCTCTAGGATCTTGAGGTCGGTGAGGTCGCGCGTAACGTTGTCGCCCCCTAGAGGTAGCACGTACAGAGCCGATAGCAGACGCCCCTCGTAGAGCGATATACTGGTACAGCCCCCGCCTATGTTGATATAGGCACAGCCTAGGACGCTCTCTTCGTTGGTAAGCGTAACGGCCGCCTCTGCTATGGGTGAGATGAGTAGGTCGTGAACGACGAGGCCTAGACGATCCTCAAAGACGGTGCGTATGTTGTCCACGATCTCTTTGCGCACGGTGATGAGCTGATAGGTCGCCTCGATACGCTTGCAGCGTACGCCTCGAGGGTTGTTCTCGCGCTTGCCGTCGGCATAGTAGCGTGGATCTACACTACGTAGTACCTCCATGCCTGGGTACTGCACTTCGCGAGCCTGGTCGAGGAGCCTCTGTAGGTGGTCGTTGTCCACGATCTCACCTTCGGGGCCTAGGCTTAGGTGCGCTTTGAAGCGACGGCTCTGCATAGACTGGCATTCGACACCGACGTAGACGCCCTTGATGATGCCCGAGCTGTGCTCGAGGGCTAGGCTCAGCTCATCGATGATCTGGCTGACGAGGTTGGTAACCTCGTGTATGTTGTGTATACAGCCGTGTACGATGTTGCCACGGCTAGGCTTCCTGCTCTTGGCTACTATATCTACACGTCCACCGATATGCTTGGTAGCTAGTACACCTGTGAGGTGCGAGCTCCCGAGGTTGATAGCGACGTAGTATTTGTCGTTGGTCTCTGTACTCATAGTGAGGAGGGGCTTGTTGTCTAGTTATATTGCAGATGTTATTGGGCACTAGGGGCAGTAGAGGACGGGGCACTAGGGGTGCCTACCTCCTTGGCCACCACTTGGTCGGCATAGGCCAGCTTGATGTACTCGAAGGCATTCCACCCCTTGCGTGGTATGACCTCTTGGTCGAAGATACGGAGCTTGGCAAGCATGGCTCGCCAATCGCCATCGTGCCCCAAGATGATCGAGGCACGCCCCACACGAGGCGATAGGATGACCCCCTCACGAGCATCGACGTAGTAGTGGCCGAAGTAGTGGCGAAAGTAGTCGTCCTGCTCTATCGCCTCCATGAGGTCGTAGAGCTCCTCTGTAGCATACCGCTGTGATAGTGTCCCCGATACGACGGGTACATAGACGGCATAGTCGGGGTTGAGGGGGACGATGCCTCGCTGGCGCGTTACGTAGTAGCTCTCCTTGTCGGTCTGTACGAGGTAGGCCGCCTCGCGCTGTGCGAGTACCACCTTCATACGTGCAGTACGGGCACTGATGTAGACCTCTGCCTGCTCGAAGAGCGGGTTGGCCCTTAGCTGACCCTCTATGTCGGTGATGTCGATAGAGTCTATCGATGTCCCCACCATGTCGAGCCCTTTGCGCTTCATCTCGGCGAGTACATCGTCTTCGTTCATGAAGAGCTGTACCCCCTCTCGTGCCTGTATCTCCACATCGATCCCCTCTAGGGGTGTATCACCAGAGGAGAGCTGTAGGCTGTATATCGAGTAGCCTAGGTAGCCTAGGGCGGCTAGGCACAGCAGGGCAATGATTAGTCGCTTCATACTCGTCGTTTTAGTTCGTCGGCTACACCTGCCACTAGGCGGTCTATATCACCAGCGCCTACCATGAGTAGTACATCGGGTAGGTGGCTCTGAGCCTCTAGGTAGGGGAGTAGCTCAGCTTTACTCATCACGCGTACGGGCTGGTGCATATGCTCGGCTATCATATGGCTAGAGACCCCAGGTATGGGGAGCTCACGTGCAGGGTAGATGTCGAGCAAGATTACTTCGTCGAGCTTGTCGAGGCTCTCGGCAAACTCGCGGTAGAAGTCCTGCGTGCGGCTATATAAGTGAGGCTGGAAGATACCCATGATACGCCTGTCGGGGTAGAGGGTGCGCACCGATAGTATCGAGGCATCGAGCTCTACGGGGTGGTGAGCATAGTCGTCTATCAAGACGTGTGCTGGCGTGTCTACGACCCTGTCGAAGCGCCGATGTACTCCACGAAACGAGGCCAATGCTACGGCCAGCTCCTCGAGGGTAGCTCCACAGAGGTAAGCTACGGCCATAGCCGCTACGGCATTGTCCACATTGATACGCAGAGGGACGCCTAGCTCTACATCGAGCACACCTGCTGGCCGATTGTCTACCGATGGATAGTGCCAGCGGAAGTATAAGCGAGCATCGACGACGCGCACATCGGTGGCGTAGAAGTCGGCTTGACCCTCTGTCGTGTAGCTATATAGCCTCACCCCCTCAGCGAGGCGAGGCGTGATGGGCGTCCCTAGGCGCAGCACGAGGGCTCCAGGGCTCTGTATCAGCGAAGTGAAGTGCTCGAAGCTCTCCCGATAGGCTTGGGGTGTACCATAGATGTCGAGATGGTCGGGGTCGGCTGAGGTGATGATAGCCATCGAGGGCGTTAGGCGGTGAAACGAGCGATCAAACTCGTCCGCCTCCACCACCACGAGGTCGTTGCCCTCGCTTAGGAGTAGATTGGTCTGATAGTTGTTGGATATACCCCCTAGGAAGGCATTGCACCCCACATGACTACTATGCAGGAGATGTGCTAGTAGCGTCGAGGTCGTCGTCTTGCCATGAGTCCCTGCTACGCACAGTCCACGAGCCATACGTGTGATCTCACCGAGTATCTCCGAACGCTTGAGCACCCGATGCCCACTCTGGCGGTAGTAGACGAGCTCGCTGTGGTCGCTAGGCACGGCAGGGGTGTAGACGACTAGGGTGTCCTTGGTGCGTAGAGGCTCTGGGATCAAGGCGACGTCATCGCTATAGTGTACGGCTATGCCTTCTTTCTCGAGCTGATATGTCAAGGGAGAGGGCGTTAGGTCGTAGCCTGCTACCATGTAGCCTTGGCTTGCGAAGTAGCGCGCTAGGGCGCTCATACCGATACCCCCGATACCAATGAAATATACCTTGTTTGTCGTCGTGCCCAAAGCTGTAGTCTCCTTAACTCAATAGTTCTACTTACATAGATGTTAATATCAAGCAACAAAGATAATCATTTGGCGCGGATCTTGCGCCCCCTTTTTGTGCTTATCTCTCGCTTCTAGGCGAGAGGGGCTAGGGGGCGATGATGTGGGGCAGATGTCCTCATCGATAGCACTGTCCTCTCCCCTTGCCCAAGCTGGTACATGCTTGCCTAGGCAAGGGTGTACCAGTCTTGTCGGTGCCTGTGGGCTGGGCTGTGTAGCCCCTCTTGCAGCGGAGAGGCTCTAAGGACGACTTCGGTCGATATTGAATGATCGCCTCAGTCGATATTGAATATCCCCTTCGGTCGATATTGAATATCCATTCAGAGGATGCTGGGCGATCGTCTGTGAATAGCCTCGCAAGCATAAGGTGTAGGCCATGGTAGTGCTCCCATAAGGTACCTCGCATAGGCGAGAGCGATGATAGCCTCTCTAGGAACGCCACATACCCAGTAGAGATGCAAGTATCATCGTGCTGTGGTCGGTGCTAGTTAGCAAGGAATTTGGTATATTTGGGGTGCGAAATAACAGAATTTGGAGATACATCTATGAGACTAAGACATCTAGGCCTACTCGCTCTAGCGATCGCCTTGACCTCGGGAGAGAGCTCGGCGCAACGCATTAAGCAGACGCTGGAGGAGGGCTGGCGATTTACACGTGTGGATCACCCTTCGTCGATGCTACCTACGTTTGACGATCGCAAGTGGCAGCAGGTGAGCGTCCCTCACGACTGGGCTATCTATGGCCCATTCAGCTACCACAACGACAAGCAACGACTCGCTATAGCCCAGGACGGGCAGAGGGAGGCCATGGAGCATGCAGGCCGTACAGGCGGACTTCCCTTCGTCGGGGCTGGCTGGTACCGCAGGTCTCTCGATATACCTGCCGACCTAGGCCGTAGACGTGTGCGTATCGTCTTCGATGGAGCTATGAGCCATGCCGAGGTCTATGTCAATGGTCAGCGTGTAGGGTACTGGCCCTATGGATACAATTCGTTCTTTTTCGACATCACACCCTACGTCAAGGCTGGAGGCAAGAACGTCCTGGCTGTACGCCTCGACAACAAGCACGAGAGTAGCCGTTGGTATCCTGGTGCAGGGCTCTATCGCAACGTTCACCTCATCATCGCCAACGAGGTGCACATCCCCCAGTGGGGCTCGCAGATACAGACGCCCATCGTGGGCAAGGACTTCGCTCGCATAGAGGCGCGCACCAAAATAGCTGCGCCTAGCTATAGCGAGCGCAAAGGCCTCGATATAGAGACCAAGGTGGTAGGCCCCGATGGGGTCAATGTCCTGACCAATACCGTGCCCGACTACTTCAATCTCAATCCCGTAGACTCTGTCGTCTATACGAGCTTTGAGATCAACTCGCCCGAGCTCTGGGACATCAAGCAGCCCAATCTATACAAGTATATCGTAACCGTATCTCGCGGTGGTGAAGTGCTCGACTGTGACACGACGACCTTCGGCATACGCTCGATAGAGATGCGTCAGGATGAGGGCTTCTTCCTCAATGGGCGCAAGGTCAAGTTTCAGGGTGTGTGTCTGCACCACGATCAGGGACCCCTAGGTGCGGTAGTGAGCGAAGCGTCCTACCGCCGACAGATACGCATCATGCAGGATATGGGCGTCAATGCCATACGCACGAGCCACAATATGCCTGCACCTGAGTTCGTGCGCCTATGCGACGAGATGGGTATGATGGTCATGGCCGAGAGCTTCGACTGCTGGCTAGAGCCCAAGGTGCCCAATGGCTACAACCTACACTATGCCGAGTGGCACGAGCGCGACCTCGTCAATCTGCTTCACCAGTTTCGCAACAGCCCCTCGATCGTGATGTGGTGCATCGGCAACGAGGTGAGCGAACAGTGGCGGTATGCTGGCGTCAAGCGTGCGCGTATCCTACAGAATATCTGCCACCGCGAGGACCCTACACGCCCCGTAACCAATGGTATGGACAACCCTCTGGCTGTAATGCACAACGGCATGGCCGCCCTGCTCGATGTGCCAGGCTTCAACTACCGCCCACACCTCTACGACTCTGCCCACCGCGTGCTGCCCCAAGGCTATGTGCTGGGGAGCGAAACGGCCTCGACGGTGAGCTCGCGTGGCGTGTACAAGTTTCCCGTAGAGCGCAAGAGTATGGCCAAGTATCCCGATCACCAAGCGTCGGGCTACGACGTAGAGCACTGTAGCTGGAGCAACCTCCCCGAGGATGACTGGATGTGGCACGAGGATCGCCCATGGATGATGGGCGAGTTCATCTGGACGGGCTTCGACTACATCGGTGAGCCTACGCCCTACTACAGCGATTGGCCCAGCCACAGCTCCCTCTTCGGGGCTGTCGACCTAGCTGGTATCCCCAAGGATCGTTTCTACCTCTATCGTGCTCATTGGAACAAGGAGGAGCCTACCCTGCACATCCTGCCCCACTGGACGTGGCCTGGTCGCGAGGGGCAGACGACCCCAGTCTTCGTCTACACGAGCTATCCCGAGGCCGAGCTCTTCATCAATGGCAAGAGCCAAGGGCGCCTCAAGAAGGACAAGAGCATTACGCTCGAGGGGACGCTCGATGAGGCCTCCAAGAAGTCGTTCGCTCGCCAGCGTCGCTATCGTCTCATGTGGATGGATACCAAGTATGAGCCCGGTACCGTGAGGGTGGTCGCCTACGACGATCAGGGGCGGGTAGCTGATACCAAGGAGGTACATACAGCTGGTGAGCCCGATCGCCTCGTGCTCTCTGTCGATAGGCGTGCCATCACTGCCGATGGCAAAGACCTCGCTTTCGTACGTGTGAGCCTTGTGGACAAGGCTGGCAACCTCATCCCGAGCGATGAGCGCTTGGTGAGGTTTGCCGTTAGGGGTGCTGGACGCTTCCGTGCGGCCGCCTCGGGCAATGCAGCCTCGCTCGACCTCTTTCACCTACCCAAGCACCACCTCTTCGCTGGCGAGCTGACGGCTATCGTGCAGGCCGACAAGAGTGGGGGCGTAGCTACGTTCACCGCATCAGCTAGGGGGGTCAAGAGTGCAAGCATCGACATAGAGGTGATCAAGTAGCCCTCCATAACTATCGCATCTGCCACAGTGCTGTGGGGCGAGGATGGGCGTGTCGCTCCGTCCTCGCCCCTTGTACTGCGTGGGAGTAGTGCTTATCTTTGTCCAGTAGTACAGACAATATGTGTATGGTAGCAAGACGACTATATGGCCTAGCTCTACTAGGCTTACTCCTGCCTAGCCTCCTGCTCGGTCAGCTACGCGTAGGTAGCGAGCGTATGGAGCTCCTCCTGCCCAAGCTCAAGGGCAAGCGTGTGGCACTCATGGTCAATCAGAGCTCGCTCGTAGGCCCTCGACAGACACACCTCCTCGACACCCTGCTGACTAGTGGGGTGCATGTAGCGCGGGTCTTCGTGCCCGAGCATGGTTTCCGTGGCACGGTAGACGCAGGCAAATACGTGCGCAATGGGCGCGATGCTCGCACAGGGACGCCTATCGTTAGCCTCTATGGGCGTATCAAGCGCCCTACGCCCGAGATGCTACGGGGGGTGGACGTCTTGCTCTTTGATCTGCAGGATGTAGGTACGCGCTTCTATACCTACATCAGCTCGATGCACTACCTCATGGAGGCCGCTGCAGAGCAGGGTAAGACGATCATCGTGGCCGATAGGCCCAACCCCAATGACTACATCGATGGCCCCGTCCTAGAGAGCGACTGCCGTTCGTTCGTCGGCATGCACCCCATCCCTATCGTCCACGGCCTAACGGTGGGCGAGCTAGCCCTGATGATCAACGGCGAGGGGTGGCTACGAGGGCGCAGGCGTTGTCGCCTAGAGGTGATCCCTATGCAGGGCTGGAGCCATGGCGATAGCTACACGCTACCTGTGCGCCCTAGCCCCAATCTAGCCGATGCACGTGCCATAGAGCTGTATCCCTCGCTTTGTCTCTTTGAGGCGACTATCATGAGCCTAGGACGAGGTACGGATGCCCCCTTTAGGATGCTAGGCTATCCGCATGAGCAGTTTGGCACACACACCTTCGTTCCCGAGGTTAGGGTGGGGGCCGACAGCAACCCTCGCTACCGAGGGCAGGTGTGCTACGGCGTAGACCTTACTACGGCCTCGCTACCAGCCCGGCAGCTCTCCCTACGCTGGCTACTCCACTACCAGCGTGTAGCCGAGGCGCAGGGGCTAGAGCTCATCGACAGAGCCCGTATGTTTGAGCTCTTGGCTGGCAACAAACGTCTCGCCAGTCAGATACGCCAAGGCTTGTCGGAGCAGGAGATACGTGCGAGCTGGGAGGCCGACCTAGCACGCTATCGCACACTGCGCTCCAAGTATCTACTCTATCCCGACTACCCTAGTAGCCACCACTAGGCACAGGAGGAGGTAGTGGCCCTCGCTAGAGCGACGACACCAAGGCCTTGGTATCGCCACTCCGTATCTTTATTTCTGATACGAGACCGATCCTCGATGCTCTCTAGTGCCTTTGGTCGAGGTATTCGTGCTGCCATTATTATGATAATGTAATTTATGCGTATATTTGCCTTAAACTAAGCCTCGATAGGCAGAGCCAAGTCAATAAATTAATTTAATCAATAGGTACTCTTATCAAAATGAGAACAAGCAAGTATTACCCTTGGGTGGTCGTGGGGTTGCTGTGGGTGGTAGCTCTGCTCAACTACATGGATAGGCAGATGCTATCGACCATGAAGGAGGCGATGAGCATGGATATCGCCGAGCTACAGTCGGGCGAGACGTTCGGTGCCCTAATGGCTGCCTTCATGTGGATCTATGGCCTAGCAAGCCCCTTCGCTGGCTATATCGCCGACCGCATGAACCGCAAGTGGCTCATCGTCGGTAGCCTCTTCATTTGGTCGCTCGTTACCCTGTTAATGGGCTTGACGACCGACTTCAGTTCGCTCTATGCCCTGCGTATGGTCATGGGCTTTAGCGAGGCGATGTACATACCAGCGGCACTAGCCCTGATAGCCGACTACCACACGGGGCGTAGCCGATCGCTCGCTGTGGGGCTACACATGACAGGGCTGTACATGGGGCAGGTGCTGGGGGGCTTTGGTGCCCTACTCTCGTCGGAGCTAAGCTGGCAGAATACTTTCTTCTACTTCGGGCTCTTTGGTACGGTGTATGCCCTCGTCTTGGCCATCTTGCTGCACGAGACCGATGCCCACCTAGCACGTGTGCGCGCACCTCGTGTCAAGGATGCCAAGGGAGGAGGCGATACGGCGCAGACCTTCCGCACCATCTTCTCTAGTGTGCCATTCTGGGGTATCCTAATAGTCTTTCTCTCGATCAGCCTACCAGGCTGGGCTACCAAAAACTGGCTACCTACACTCTTTGCCCAAAACCTCAACCTGCCGATGACCACCGCTGGCCCCATCGCCACAGCTACGATGGCCATCTCTAGCTTTATCGGGGTCTTCATCGGGGGCTCTATCAGCGACCGCTGGGCACGTGTCAATGTACGTGGGCGCGTCTTCACCAGCATGATAGGTCTTAGCCTAATGGCTCCCGCACTCCTGCTCCTAGGCTTCGGGCACTCCTACCTGACGGTAGTGGGGGGATGCTTCCTCTTCGGTGTGGGGATTGGGTTCTTCGATACCAACAATATGCCTATCGTGTGCCAGTTCTTCGCCTCGCGATACCGCTCCACAGCCTATGGCGTGATCAATATGGCAGGGGTGATAGCTGGTGGGTATATCACGCAGGCCCTAGGCAAGTCGGAGGACGCCAACAACCTGGGTCGCGACTTCGCTATGATGGCTGGTGTGGTCGTCGTGGTCGTGTTGGTGCAGTTCTTCCTGCTTCGCCCCAAGACCGATGATATGACCGAATAGGTCTCTTGCTCTCCGTATCTCTACTATCGCTAGCCCCTGCATGTATCTGTGCATGCAGGGGCTAGCGATATGTAGGGGAGCTTATCTGTACGATAAGTGATGTTTTGGGTTAGTTTTTGTCGAGTAGATACCTACTATAGGGGAGGAGATAGGACGAAAACGTATTTTTTTCTTCATTTATATACCTAGATATGTCTAAATAGGCTATCTTTGCCCTACGAAAGCGATGTTGGTGTAGGTCTTGGGTGCCCACCGAAGGCGCAGTGTTGAGATAGTCATTTAACTTAATAATCAATAATGTATGTCGTGGTTAATTAAATCTTCGATTGGACGTAAGCTCGTGATGAGTATCTCGGGGCTTGCGTTGATCTTGTTCTTGACGTTTCATATGTCAATGAACTTGGTCGCTCTCTTCTCGGCCGATGCTTACAATGCTATCTGTGAGTTCCTCGGAGCCAATTGGTATGCACTCGTGGCGACCAAGGGGCTGGCACTCCTCTTCATCGTACACATCGTGTATGCTCTGATCCTGACCAATCAGAACCGCAAGGCACGTGGCAATGATGCGTATGCTATCGCCAACAAGCCCAAGGGTATCGAGTGGGCATCGCAGAACATGATGGTGCTAGGGGTGATCGTACTGCTTGGTCTGGCCTTGCATATGTTCAACTTCTGGGCCAAGATGCAGCTCAATGAGCTCCTCGGCGTACACCACTTCGAGCTAGGGGGCAAGACGCTATCACCTACCGATGGCGCAGGCCTCATCCAGTACACCTTTAGCCAGCCTATCTATGTGGTGCTTTATCTAGTGTGGCTTGCTGCTCTGTGGTTTCACCTATGCCACGGCTTCTGGAGCTCGCTACACACTATCGGGTGGAACAACACCGTATGGCAGCGTCGCCTCGAGTGTATCTCCAATGTCTACTCCACCATCATCGTCCTAGGCTTTGCCGCTGTGGTTATTTTCTACTTCGTACAGAGCATGTGCGGTGGCCAGTGTCCCTTTGCATAGTAGTTCACTATAATAATATCGCATACAATTATGTCTAAGATAAACTCTAAGATCCCTGCTGGGCCTCTAGCCGAGAAGTGGACTAACTATAAGAACCACCAAAAGCTCGTAAACCCTGCCAACAAGCGTCGCCTCGACATCATCGTCGTAGGTACGGGGCTCGCTGGTGCTTCGGCTGCCGCATCGCTTGGCGAGATGGGCTTCAACGTGCTCAACTTCTGTATCCAAGACTCTCCTCGTCGCGCACACTCTATCGCTGCTCAGGGGGGGATCAACGCTGCCAAGAACTATCAGAACGACGGCGACAGCGTATATCGCCTCTTCTACGACACGATCAAGGGTGGCGACTACCGTGCTCGCGAAGCCAACGTGTATCGCCTCGCTGAGGTAGCCAACGAGATCATCGACCAGTGTGTCGCTCAGGGTGTTCCCTTCGCTCGTGAATATGGTGGTCTGCTCGACAACCGTTCGTTCGGTGGTGCTCAGGTATCGCGTACATTCTATGCTCGCGGTCAGACGGGTCAGCAGCTCTTGCTCGGTGCCTACTCGGCCCTGAGCCGTCAGGTGGGCAAGGGCGCGGTGAAGCTCTACACACGCTATGAGATGCTCGATGTGGTGATCATCGATGGTCGCGCTCGTGGTATCATAGCGCGCAACCTCGTAACGGGCAAGATAGAGCGCTTCGCTGCTCATGCTGTGGTGATCGGTACCGGTGGCTATGGCAACGCCTTCTTCCTCTCGACCAATGCTATGGCCTCCAATGGCTCGGCAGCATGGCAGTGCTTCAAGAAGGGAGCCTACTTTGGCAACCCTTGTATGGCTCAGATCCACCCTACGTGTATCCCTGTGCATGGCGAGTTTCAGTCCAAGCTCACACTGATGTCCGAGTCGCTACGCAACGATGGACGTATCTGGGTGCCCAAGAATATCGAGGATGCCAAGAAGCTACAGCGTGGTGAGATCCGTCCTACACAGATCAAGGAGGAGGACAGAGACTACTACCTCGAGCGTCGTTACCCAGCCTTCGGCAACCTCGTGCCTCGCGATGTAGCTAGCCGTGCAGCCAAGGAACGCTGCGATGCTGGCTATGGTGTCAATAATACAGGGCTGGCGGTGTATCTCGACTTCTCCTCGGCTATCCAGCGTCTAGGCAAGGATGTCGTAGAGGCTCGCTATGGCAACCTCTTCCAGATGTACGAGAAGATCACGGCCGACAATCCCTACGAGACGCCCATGATGATCTACCCTGCCATCCACTACACTATGGGCGGTATTTGGGTAGACTACGAGCTACAGACCACGATACCTGGTCTCTTCGCTATCGGTGAGGCCAACTTCTCAGATCATGGTGCCAACCGCCTCGGAGCCTCGGCTCTGATGCAGGGCTTGGCCGATGGTTACTTCGTGCTCCCCTATACGATACAGAACTATCTGGCCGACCAGATCCAGGTACCTCGCTTCTCTACCGATCGTCCAGAGTTTGAGGAGGCAGAGCGTGGCATCACCGATCGCATCAAGCGCCTCATGAGCATCAAGGGTAGCCAGTCGGTGGACAGCCTGCACAAGAAGCTCGGCCACATCATGTGGGACTTCGTGGGCATGGGGCGCGAGAAGGCTGGTCTCGAGCGTGCTATCAAGGAGCTCAAGGAGCTCAAGAAGGAGTTTTGGAGCGATGTCCGCATACCAGGTGAGGCCAACGACCTCAACGTGGAGCTCGAGAAGGCACTGCGCCTAGCCGACTTCATCGAGATAGGTACCCTCATGGCACACGATGCCCTCGACCGCGAGGAGAGCTGTGGTGGCCACTTCCGTCTAGAGCACCAGACCGAGGAGGGCGAGGCCCTGCGTCACGACGACCAGTTTGCCTACGTCTCTTGCTGGGAATATCAGGGCGAAGACAAGGATCCTGTGATGCACAAGGAAGCCCTCGACTATGAGTTCATCGTACGTCAGCAGCGCAACTACAAGAGCTAATCAACCTCCTAACAAAGAACAAGACAATGGACAAGAATATAAACATCAAAGTTAAGGTTTGGCGTCAGAGAGGTCCACAGGCTAAGGGCGCATTCGAGACCTACGAGCTCAAGGACGTCTCGCAGGGCAGTTCGTTCCTAGAGATGCTCGACATCCTCAACGAACAGCTCATTCGCCAGGGCAAGGAGCCCGTGGTATTCGACCACGACTGTCGTGAGGGTATCTGTGGTATGTGCTCGCTCTACATCAATGGTCATCCACACGGTCCCGACGATAGCATCACCACGTGCCAGCTCCACATGCGTCGCTTCGACGATGGCGATACGATCACTATCGAGCCTTGGCGTTCGGCAGGCTTCCCCATCATCCGCGACCTAATGGTGGACCGCTCTGCCTACGACAAGATCATACAGGCAGGTGGCTTCGTATCGGTGAATACTGGTGGTGTACCCGATGCCAACGCTATCCCCATCCCCAAGGCCGATGCCGATATGGCTATGGATGCGGCCGCTTGTATCGGCTGTGGCGCCTGTGCGGCAGCGTGCAAGAACGGCTCGGCCATGCTCTTCGTCTCGGCCAAGGTTAGCCAGCTAGCCCTCCTGCCACAGGGTAGGGTAGAGGCTGCTCGCCGTGCCAAGGCGATGGTAGCCAAGATGGACGAGCTCGGCTTCGGCAACTGTACCAATACTCGTGCCTGCGAGGTAGAGTGCCCCAAGAACATCTCGGTGAGCAATATCGCTCGTCTCAACCGCGAGTTCCTCAAGGCCAAGCTCAAGGACTAAGTACATTTATCACGACTATTATAACCGTTCTCGCCCTCGGAGCCCTATGCTTCGGGGGCGAGGCTTTTTGTTTATGGCAGGAGGCTCTCCCTCTCCTCCCAAAAACATCGATGTTTTCACCCGAAAACATCGATGTTTTTCATCGAAAAGTTCGATGTTTTGGGCCAAGAAGTTCGATGTTTTTGCGCGGTGAGTTCGATATTTTTTCTGGGGATAGCCCGATCGTTGGGCTCATGGCTCTTGGGCGAGTGCTGTAGATTGATTACCTTCGCCTCGTATGCGACCAAAAAGTAAGCAGGCTACTCTGCCCGAGCAACCTGCCTACCGTGAAATGATCAATAACTAAGACGAAAAAGATGATATAATGATTTCGAATACAAAGGTCGAGTATCTGGCGTATATATCCAAGAAATGAAATATGTTTTACAGCATCATCCTATATATTTGTATGAATGTTTGTTGATTTTCAGTGAATTGTATTGTTATATGCCCTTGTCGGGTTTGTCGAGATCTGTTCACTGCATTGGATTAGGAACACCGATACAGTGAGCACAGACCATAAGTGGGCCCAATAGGTAGGAGAGGGCATGAAGCTGTGAGGAGTGAAACATTTTTATACATCTCTGTGTGGATGGATATACCAAATGGTGAATGAGATGCGTTGTTTGTGTAAGTCGTGAGTAGGCATATGACCTGCGAAGATGATGTTTAGTTGGGTATTTTGTTTTACCTTTGGGCAGAAGAAAGTACTATCATAATTAATTGTTCATTATGAAGAAGAAAATTGTACTAGCAGCGGTGGCTGCACTGGCACTGGCCTCTTGTGGAGAGAACTCCTCGGCTTACAAGGCCCTAAAGGCTCAGTACGACTCTGTGAATATGATCAACGCAGCCTATGAAGCCGACCTCCGCGAGACGGACTCGCTCGTAGCTAGCGTACTCACCAACTTCCACGACATCTCGTCGGTGGAGAGTATGATTAACGTCAATCCTCTACGTGGCGACATGAAGATGAGCGACAAGGAGCGTATCAAGGACAACGTTACGCTCATCACCGACAAGCTCCGTGCTAGTAGCGAGGCTCTCGAAGCGCTGACTAAGAAGCTCGAAACGAGTGGCTCGGACAACAAGCGCCTGCGCCATACCGTAGCCGCCCTCAAGAAGGAACTAGAGGCGCAGAAGGGGCGTGTGCTGGCTCTGACTGAGGAGCTAGAGCGCAAGAATATCGCCATCGGTGTGCTCGACTCTATGGTAACCAACCTGTCGTCAAGCGTAGAGCAGCTCAATGAGACGACTGCTCGTCAGACGGCTTCGCTGGCTGCTCAGGAGCGTGAGCTCAACACCGTACGCTACTGCATCGGTACCTCTCGCGACCTCAAGGATTACAACCTACTGCGCAAGGGACAGGTGGTAACGGAGAATGCTGACCCCAACTACTTCACCACGGCCGACCTCCGCGACCTCTCGCAGATACCCCTGCACAGCAAGAAGGCCAAGCTCCTAACCCTACACCCCGCTAGTAGCTACGAGCTAGTGCCCGATGGCGACAAGAAGCTGACGCTCAATATCAAGGATGCCAAGACTTTTTGGTCCAACTCCAAGGTGCTCATCATCCAAGTAGACTAATGACCGAGCTCATCCTTATTGACCTTGACGACACCCTCTGGGATACTCAAGCCAACAATAAGCAAAGTCTCAACGAACTCTATACTGCCCTCGATTGGGGGCAGTATTTTGTTTCGTTTGAGGATTTCTTTGCTGTCTATCATCCGATCAATGTCCGCCTTTGGGAGCAGTACAATAGTGGTGCTATCGACAAGGATACGCTCTCGATAGACCGCCTTAGGCTACCCTTGGCAGGTTACGTGTGGCACACTCCTGCCGAGTGGCTCGCTATCAATGACGACTTCATGGCTCGTGTACGTACCAAGCGCGGCCTCTGCCCCAATGCACTCTCTACGCTACAGCATCTGCATGCCCGCTATAGGGTATGCCTCATCTCCAATGGCTTTGGAGAGGTGCAGTATGCCAAGGTCGAGGACACAGGGCTACGCCCCTACATAGACGCCATAGTGCTATCGGAGGAGGTAGGTATCAACAAGCCCGATGCACGCATCTTCGCACACGCTCTCGAGCTCTGCAATGCCTCGCCCGAGCGCAGCGTGATGATAGGCGATAGCTGGGGGGCCGACATCGTAGGTGCCTCCAATGCTGGCATCCCAAGTATTTGGTACAATCCGCACAGGCAGCCCCTACCACCAGCCTCCGATGGTCTTCGCCTCCCTCGGCACGTGATCACTGACCTTGCTGAGCTCACGGCTTTGCTACCCCTATGCTCTAGCCATGCTGATACAGACCCGAGCCATAGTGCTACATCGTACGCCCTACAACGATAGGCACGCCATCGTACACCTCTACACCGAGGTATATGGACGGCTGGGCGTACTCGTCTCCGAGCGTGCTAGCCGAGGGCGTAGGGCACACCCTACACTCGTGCCTCTGAGCGAGGTAGAGCTCACGGGAGAGCTCAAGCCACGGCGATCGCTGGTACAGCTAGGTGAAGTCAAGGCCCTAGCATCCAATCACCGCATACAGGCCGAGCCCACGAAGTGTAGCCAAGGTATCTTCATCAGTGAGCTACTATATCGTATCCTCTCGATGCCTCACCCCGATAGCGAGCTCTATCACTTCGTGTCGGCATCACTACGTTGTCTCAACGACCTCGATCGGGGTATCCCCAACTTTTACCTCTGCTTCACCTATCGTCTGCTCGAGCACCTTGCCGTAGCACCTACGATAGGGCGTGAGGCTATGAGCGACCCAGCCTTGTGGTTCGACCTCCAGCAGGCTTGCTTCACCTATACTCCACAGATGGTGCAGTATGCTCTGCCTCCAGTGGAGGCGAGGCATCTGTGTCTCTTGGCTCGCATGACCTACGACAATCTCTCTGCCTTTCGCTATTCGCGCCATGAGCGAGGAGCTATCATCGATCGTCTACTCCTATACTATCGGCTACATTTGCCGACATTCGGGCCTATCAAGTCGCTCGAGGTGCTACGTGCCACGGCTCGCTCTTAGCCGTGCCTTTAGGGGGGGATATACCTACCCCCCTAGGGAGGCACTCCGATGCTATCCGTTGGGTCTGTATTTGGGCTCTCTGAGGTATTGTGTAGATAGGGGGAATATTTTACCTTTGCTTGATTATTAGATAAGGCTAGATAATGACATCCGCATATCAATATCATATCCCCGTGATGCTACAGGAGTGCCTCGAGGGCATGCAGATACGCCCCGATGGTGTCTATGTAGACGCTACCTTCGGTGGTGGTGGGCATTCGCGTGCTATTCTCGATCGGCTGGGGGCTGGTGGACGGCTCTACTCGGTGGATCAAGATCCCGATGCTATGGGCAACATAGAGGGGCGCGAGGGCTTTACCTTCGTTGCCTCCAACTTTCGCCATATCGACCGCTTCATGGACTACTATGGCGAGCTGGGGCGTGTCGATGCTGTATTGGCCGATCTAGGAGTGTCGTCGCATCAGCTGGATGCTGCGGAGCGAGGTTTTAGCTTCCGTGCCGACACGCCTCTACTCGATATGCGTATGAACACGCGCTCTGGGCGGTCGGCTCGCGAGCTGATAGCCGAGGCCGATGAGGCCGATCTGGCTCGTATCATATATGAGTATGGTGAGCTACGTCAGAGCCGACAGCTCGCTAGTCGCATCGTTAGGGCGAGGGCTTCCCGTCCTATAGACACGATTGGCGACCTGCTCGAGGCGGTACGCCCCTGCATCAACCCGCGCGAGGAGAAGAAACAGCTCGGCATGCTCTTCCAAGCCCTGCGTATCGAGGTCAATGATGAGCTCGGTGCTCTACGAGATATGCTGGTGGCGACGACCCGCATCCTACGCCCTGGTGGGAGACTGGTGGTGATGACCTATCATTCGCTTGAGGATCGCATCGTCAAGGGCTTTCTGCGCACCGGAGGAGTGCTTGCCGATGAGGCCACGAGCCAGATCTATGGCTCTATGCGCTCGCCCTGGCGCATGATCACTCGCAAGCCCCTTACCCCTAGCCAAGAGGAAGAGATGGCGAACCCCCGCTCGCGCTCGGCCAAGCTACGCATCGCTGAGTGGTGCCCTGAGGAGGATTAGTACTAGAGCATCCAGCACGAACGACAAGACAGCAACCAGATATGCAAGCGAGAGAGCAATCACATCCCGACGATATACGCCAGCTCATAGAGCGCGCCGAGGGCGACGCCTATGAGATGAGCGACACCCCTCTGCACGAGGAGCAAGATACTGATCCCAAGCCTACCGAGCCCGATACGGAGCCCGCTGAGCCCACAGTGCCCGAAGTGAGCTCCATCAGCCTACAGAGCGACTACGACCGCCTCGTGGGCGAAGGCTCCGAGCAGCCCATCTTCGAGCGCGATTGGCTCGATCCATTCTTTGCGATGATGCGCGTAGGCCGTAGGTGGTGGTTTGTCGCCTTCGTTGTCCTAGTCTTCGTATTGTCGATACAGTGGACGTATCGCTTTCAGGAGAAGCAGCGTCAGATAGATCGCCTAGAGAAGCAGGTAGAGGATCTGCACAATAGGTATCTCTTCACCACGGCCGAGCTGGTGCGCATTCAGCGCATTAGTAGCATAGAGAGTAGCGTCGCAGAGCTAGGCCTAGACCTTGAGCATTCGTCTACTCCGCCCTACGAGGTAGTCCCTCGAGCATCGTCAGCCACCCCACAGCCATAGCCCGATGATATGAAACTATTTGATAAGATCAACATCTCTACGCAGGGACGCTTCTGGATCATCGGCTTCGTCTTCGCTATAGCCGTTGTCTTCTTCATCATCTCGATGCTACGCATGATCATGGGGACCGAGGGTGAGCGTTGGCGCGAGATCGGGAGCAAGATCAACAGACCTGTCCCCGAGCCCCTGTACCCACGACGAGGTTCTATCTACGCCGCCGACGGACGCCCCATAGCCATCATGGCACCTTTCTATCGCATGTATATCGACTTTAGGGCTACCCCTATCGCACTGGTACACAACGATAGCCTACGTATGCCCAAGGACTCGCTACGCATCGCTGAGCGCAGACGTCTACGCGATAGCCTATCGGGCGAACTCGATAAGCTGGCCGATGTGCTTGAGCAGACCTTCGCCGAGCGTGGTATTGTGGTCAATAAGAAAGCAATGCGAGAGAGCTGGCGCAAGGGTTTTCTCAAGAAGAGTCGCTACACCCTAGTGGCGCGACACGACCTCTCGTACCTACAGTACAAACAGCTCCTAGATATGGACCCTCTGGGTCGCCAGCCCAATAAGAAAGGCAATCGCGTACAGCGTAGCCTCCTCTCCAAGCTCATCACGCTCGAGGAGCGTAGCGTGCGTATCAACCCCTTCGGATCACTGGCTTTGCGCACCATTGGCTCGCTCTATGCGAGCAAGAAGGACGGGCTCTCGCAGGGTAAGCAGGGACTAGAGATGTACTACGACTCCCTCCTCAGAGGCGAGCGAGGCGAGGCCGTCAAGGAGTATGCTGCTCAGCAGTACAATAGGCGTGTCATTACCCCAGCTGTCGATGGTGCCAACATCTACACGACACTGGATATGAATAAGCAGAACCAGCTGGAGCGCATCATGCGTAGCCAGCTAGGGGCACTATCGGCAGGTAGTGGTACAGCAGTGCTGATGGAGGTAGCTACAGGCAAGGTGCTAGCGATGACCAACCTACAGCGCAATAGCCAAGGCGACTACAACGAGACGATGAACCATGCTGTGAGTGATCTCAGCGAGCCTGGATCGACCTTCAAAGTCGCATCAATGCTCGTGGCCCTCAACGATGGTGTCGTGTCGCCTACCGATACCATAGACGTAGGCAACGGACTATGGAAGGTAGGGGGACGCATCGTTCGCGACCACAATGCCCACCGCGGAGGCTATGGGCGCATATCGGTATCGCAGGCCATAGAGTACTCGAGCAATGTGGGTGTGGCCAAGATAGTACAGGGGCACTATGGGAGCAGGCCCGATGAGTTTGTCGACAAGGTACGAGCCATGGGCTTTGGGCACGACCTCAAGATAGAGATCCCAGGGGCAGCCCAAGCGCGTATCCGCAAGCGTAGCGACAACCCCAATCGCTGGTATAACACCACGCTAGCGTGGATGAGCTTCGGCTACGAGACGCAGATACCACCGATGTACACGGTCGCATTCTTCAATGCCATTGCCAATGGGGGGCGGTTTATGCGTCCCTATATGGTAGAGGAGGTACGCAGTGCCAAGCACGAGATCCTCGAGCGCCATGAGCCTACGGTGCTCATCGAGCAGATAGCTCGCCCCGAGAGTATCAAGGCTATGCAGGAGATGCTACGCAGGGTAGTAACCGAGGGCACAGGTAAGACGCTACGTAGCGACATCGTAGCGATCAGTGGCAAGAGTGGCACGGCTCAGATCGCCAAGGGTGGTAGCTATCATGGCCCCGATGGCACGAGCCACCAGGTGTCGTTCTGTGGCTACTTCCCTAGCGAGGCGCCACGCTATACCCTGATGGTCGTGATCCGCGAGCCCTCTCAAGCCTTCGCTGCAGGCGGTGGCTCTATGGCAGGCCCCGTGGTGCGTGAGCTAGCCGAGGCGATCATCTCTATGGAGACACCCCTGAGTCTAGACTCCATCCCAGCTCCTGCTCCCTCTGCTCTAGCCGCACGTATCGCCTCTGGGCGCAAGAGCGAGCTACAGCCTACGCTACAAGGCTTGGGTCTCAAGTACACACCTACAAGCGAGGTACCTGCCGATGCTTTCGTGCGCATTGATGCTCAGGGGCGCGAGCAGCGTCTACCAGCATACCGCAAGGGGGTGATACCCTCTGTCGTAGGTATGAGTGCTACCGATGCCCACTTCCTCCTCCTAGAGCACGGCTATAGGGCACGCCTTAGTGGCCACGGCAAGGTGCTAACGCAGGCACCAGCCGCAGGCACAGTAGCCCCTCGTGGTGCTACGATCACCCTCGGCCTAGAGCAGTAACCAAGACAACGTATTCAGACGAACGATGATATTAAGCGAACTACTCAAGCAGAGCTACGCACACCCCCTGGCGAGAGCTCATAGCTATACGATACATGGGGATAGAGCTTTGGGGCTCGACCTTGCCAATCTAGTCGACGACTCGCGTCAGGCCAAGGCTGATAGCCTCTTCTTCGCCCTGCGGGGCGCGAGCTGCGATGGCCACAGCTTCGTGCCTCTAGTGGTACAGGCTGGTACACGAGCTATCGTCCTCGAGAAGCTCCCTGAGGAGCTTCATCCCGATGTGACCTACATTCAGGTTCCCGATAGTCGGGAGGCCATGGGGCTTATCGCCTCGTGCTGGTGGGGGCATCCCTCCGATGCGATGCAGGTAGTGGGCGTTACGGGGACCAATGGCAAGACGACCATCGCTACACTCCTCTATCGACTTCATCGTCGGGCTGGTCTACGATGTGGCCTGCTAAGCACTGTGTGCAACTATATCGAGGGCGAACCCATACCTAGCACTCACACTACCCCTGGAGCACTACAGCTACAGGCCTTGCTCGCCCAGATGCGCGATGCTGGGTGCTCGCACGTCTTCATGGAGGTGAGTAGCCATGCTGTCGATCAGAGGCGTATAGCAGGCCTTAGCTTCGCCGGTGGTATCTTCACCAACCTAACGCGCGATCACCTCGACTACCACGGCACTGTGCGCGAGTATCTGTATGCCAAGAAACGCTTCTTCGATGAGCTCCCCGCCACGGCCTTTGCCCTAAGCAATAGCGACGACCGCAATGGCGAGGTGGTACTACAGAACACCTCTGCTAGGCGTCTCTACTACGGACTGCATAGCCTAGGCAACTATAGGGCACAGATCCTAGAGCAGTACCCCGACAGCACCGAGCTCGAGATCGATGGTGTGGAGGTCGTGGTGCGCCTAGTGGGAGAGTTCAACGTGTACAATCTCTTGGCCGTCTATGCCACAGCCCTACAGCTGGGTATGGAGCGGCAGGAGGCTCTGCGTCAGCTCTCTCTGCTGAGCTCTGTCGATGGACGCCTAGAGACCTTCCGCTCGTGCCGTGGCTATACGGCATTCGTCGACTACGCCCATACGCCCGATGCCCTAGTCAATGTCCTAGAGACGATACGCGCCCTGCGTGGCAAGCAGGCTGGTCAGATCATCTGTGTAGTAGGGTGTGGAGGCGATCGCGACAGAGGCAAGCGTCCCCTTATGGCGAGCGAAGCCGCTCGCCTTGCCAACCGCCTCCTGCTGACGGCCGATAACCCCCGTAGCGAAGACCCCATGTCGATCATCGAGGAGATGAAGGCAGGGCTAGCACCCGAGGCGCTAGCTCGTAGCCTAACTATCGTAGATAGGGCAGAGGCTATTCGCACGGCATGTATGCTAGCGCAGGCTGGCGACTACGTGCTCATCGCGGGCAAGGGGCACGAGACCTATCAGGAGATCAAGGGCGTACGTTATCCATTCGATGATAGAGTAGTGGTGCGTAGCGTGCTGGAAGCCGAAACACAAGACCCTAACCAAACCAAGTAGTAACGATGCTATACTATCTCTTCAATCTGCTCAACGAGTGGGGCATACCAGGTAGCCGCCTCTTCACCTACGTCTCTTTCCGCGTGGGCGTTACGCTTATCCTTGCTTTGCTGATCACCACAGTACTAGGTTATCGCATTATACGCCGACTACAGGCCCTACAGATCGGTGAGAGTATCCGCGACCTAGGCCTCGAGGGGCAGCTCTCCAAGCGTGGCACCCCTACGATGGGAGGGCTGATCATCATTCTCGCCATCCTAGTGCCCGTACTTCTCTTCGCTCGCCTAGGCAATATCTACATCATACTGATGCTCTTGACCACGGTGCTGATGGGGTTGCTGGGCTTCCTCGACGACTACATCAAGGTGTTCAAGAAGAACAAGGAGGGGCTAGCGGGCAAGTACAAGATAGTGGGACAGGTGCTCCTCGGTCTGATAGTAGGTATAGCTCTCTATGCTAGCCCTGCGGCTGTGATCAAGAAGAACAGCGAGATAACGATGCACAATGGTGTGCGTGAGGTTGTCTTCCAGCAGGTAGAGACCAAGAGCACACAGACCTCTATCCCCTTTCTCAAGGACAACAACCTCGACTACTCCGAGATACTCCCCCTCGATGGCCCAGCCAAGACGATAGCAGGGTGGACGATCTTCATCGCCATGACGGTCTTCATCGTAACGATGCTCTCCAACTGTGTCAACCTCACCGACGGTATCGATGGCCTAGCCTCGGGATCCTCGGCTATCGTGGGGGTAGTGCTCGGGGTACTAGCCTACGTCTCCTCTCACTATCAGATGGCAGGCTATCTCAACATCATGTTTATCCCTGGAGCCGAGGAGCTGGCTATCTTCGCTGCTGCCTTCGTGGGTGCTACGCTTGGCTTCTTGTGGTACAACAGCTTCCCTGCCCAGGTCTTCATGGGTGATACGGGTAGCCTCACTCTCGGGGGTATCATCGGAGTCTTTGCTATCCTGATACGCAAGGAGCTATTGCTGCCCATCCTCTGTGGTGTCTTTATCCTCGAGGGGATCTCTGTGATCGTGCAGGTGATGTACTTCAAGTACACCAAGCGCAAGTACGGCGAGGGGCGGCGTATCTTCCGCATGTCGCCTCTGCATCACCATTATCAGAAGGGGGGCGATAGCGGTATCCAGTGCTTGTGGAACAAGCCTCGCACGGCACTTCCCGAGGCCAAGATCACTATGCGCTTTTTCCTCATTGGTATCATGCTAGCAGCCTTGTCGCTCGTTACGCTCAAGATGCGCTAACCCTCCCCTCTCTCCCCCTATGTCTAGGTATCGTCTAGGGCTTGCCCTTAGTGGTGGTAGTATCAAAGGCTTTGCGCATCTAGGAGTCTTGCAGTATCTCGATGAGGTAGGCATTCGTCCCGACCTCCTCGCGGGTACTAGTGCGGGAGCTCTAGTCGGTGCATTCTATGCCGATGGCTATAGCCCGAGTGAGATCGTCGAGCTAATGAGCATACTCAAGCTGAGCAGTATGACCGATCTGCGCCCCCTCAAGGCCCCAGGGCTATTGGACACAGCTCCCTTCGAGCGATTTCTCTCGCAACACCTGCGCCACGATAGGCTAGAGGATCTTCCCATTCCCCTTAGGGTAGTGGCTACCGACCTCGATCGAGGTGAGCCTCGAGTCTTCTGCGAGGGCGATTTGGCGCGTGTGGTACGTGCTAGCTGTAGCATCCCCGTACTCTTCCACCCCGTCGAGATCGAGGGTACGACCTACGTTGATGGAGGTCTGTTTCGCAATTTCCCTGCTAGCGTTATTCGTGGCGAATGCGATCATCTCATCGGCATGAACCTAGGCCCATGGGAGCGACAAGACTACAAGAAGTCGATCGTCTCGGTAGCCGAACGCTCGTGGTCGTTCGTCTTTAGGCAGAACACACTCATCGACAAGGAGTGCTGTGATGTCCTCCTAGAGACGCACGATGTCCTAGGCTATGGTATGTTCGATACCGATGCAGCCATGGAGCTTGTCAAGGTCGGCTACCAAGTAGCACAGCAAGGGCTTACACCACAGCTCCTAAGCACGCTTCGCCTCGGATAGGGGCGACTTCCTACAATTCTTCCTCCCCTCTACCTCCCCTCGATCGTAGGTAGAGGGGCTTTTGTTTGCTCTGCTTAGAGATTATCCCTAGGGTGAACGGTACGGACGCCCTAGGCTAATCTTTTTTTGCCCTAGGGCGTCCGTATCGTTCACCCTAGGGGGGCTGTGTGCCTGGATGAGCGGTTCGGCACCTGTGTAGGAGGAGAACTATTGGGCTGGGGCAATTGTTAGACTTGAGAAAGGTGTCCATTTGGATACTACATAATTAAGGATAATTAAGACAATAAAGATGAAAAAAGTAATTCTATCACTGCTCAGCGTAGTCACTATGCTCGCAGTAGTATCTTGCTCGGGGCAGAAGTCGGGCACAGCCGTATCGTCTACCGACTCGGCGGCGGTATCAACGCTCGATGACAAGGGCCTCCTAGCCGTGGACAGCACGGCCTCATATCTTAGCTGGAAGGGCTTCAAGCCTGGTGGACAGCACTGGGGCAAGCTCCCTGTGTCTAGCGGAGAGGTATCGGTAGTGGGCGATACGCTACGAGGTGGCTATGTGGTGATCGCCATGAATGGCATTATCGTCGAGGATCTGGAGGGCGAAGCTGCTGCATCGCTCAAGGGGCATCTCGAGAGCGAAGATTTCTTCGAGACGGCGACCTACCCTACTGCACGCTTTGAGCTGACAGACGTGCCTGCCGAGGGGTTAGCTCTGTCGGCATTCAAGGAGCTCAAGGGCAACCTAACCCTCAAGGACGTAACTAAGAATATCACGATCCCCGTAGCCAGCGCAGAGAAGACTGCCGAGGGGAGCTATCGTATCGCTAGCTCTGTCTTCCGCATCAACCGCGCAGAATGGAATGTGAAGTATGGTTCCAAGAGCTTCTTCACAGGTCTTGGAGACAAGTTCATCGATGACGAGATAGAGCTGAGCTTCGTACTGCTCGCCAAGTAATCATCGCCCTTATACGGATAATGAAGCTGACCCCCTAGCCTCGCAGATGAGAGGCTAGGGGGTCAGCTTTGTATAGTCACCCACAAGGGGGGGGGCTATAGGATCTCGCGCTGTAGGTTGTCCACAAGGCTGCTAGCTCCGATGCGCAGTAGCTCGGGAGTCAGCCACTCGTCCCCTAGGATGGCCTTGACTATGCAGTAGTACTTGAGGGCTTCCTCGGTGGTACGTATACCTCCGCTGAACTTAACCCCTCGCTTCTCGCCATGCTTCTGATAGTATTCCTTGAGTACCTGGCACATGATGTAGGCTGCCTCTAGGCTCGCCCCAGGGTACTCCTTGCCTGTCGAGGTCTTGAGGAAATCGGCACCTGCATACAGGGCTAGGATAGAGGCTCGACGAATAGACTCGCTGTCGCGTAGAGCTCCGGTCTCTAGGATTACCTTGAGGTGAGCATCACGGCATGTAGCTTTCTGCTCCTCGATTTCGGTCGCAGTCTCTTCGTAGTCGCCCTCGAGGAAACGCCCGAGGTTGAGCACGATGTCTATCTCATCGGCACCAGCCGCGATAGCGAGGGCTGTCTCTGCTATCTTGACCTCGATAAAGCTCTGTGAGGCAGGGAAGCCTCCACTGACACAGGCCACGCGCACGTTGGGGGCTGTGAGTGTCTCGCGCACGGTGGCTACGAAGTTGGGGTACACGCATATGGCAGCCACGTTGGGCACCGTATCATCAAGGCCATCATAGCCATTGACTTGGTCGGTAAGGGCCGCGACGCGCGTCTCTGTATCTGCACCCATTAGGGTCGTCAGGTCGATCGTGCCGTGTAGTAGCTTCTTGACGTCTAGTGTATTGGCTGCTTCGTACTCTCGCTCTAGTATGCGAGCGATAGCCGATGCGAGAGCCTCGCCCTCGAGGGCAGGGGCAAAGGAGGCAAAGGCTGCCTCATATTTATTTATCTGTGTCATACAGCTTGGGGTTATTGATATGTCTCGTTTTGTCTCTGTTGGTCTTCTTGTCCATATTGCGCTGTAGGGCAGTGGTTAGGTCCACACCCGTCTGGTTGGCTAGGCATAGTAGCACCCACAGCACATCGGCCATTTCGTCTCCTAGGTCGTGCTTCTCTCCTGGCTTGAAGCTCTGCTCTCCATAGGTGCGTGCCACGATGCGCGCTAGCTCACCGACCTCCTCGGTGAGAATAGCCATGTTGGTTAGCTCGTTGAAGTAGCGCACGGCATACGTCTTGATCCATTCATCTACGAGGCGCTGAGCGTCTCTTAGGCTAAGTTCGCTAGGGGTTGTATTCATCGTCATTGAGGCCTCTTTTTGTTGCTGTTGGGGTCTTCGCCCTCTATCATGGGGTCGAAGACGGGGATACGAAAGCGGAAAATCACAGCGAGGAAGCGTAGCCCCACTACACCTACGGCTGCGATGAACTGTATCACTGGGATCGATAAGCTAGTAAAGCGCATTAGTAGCACATAGATAGCTCCCCCAAAGAAGCAGGCTAGGGCGTAGAAGTCTTTGCGGAAGATGAGGGGTACCTCGTTGATCAGGATGTCGCGTATCAGCCCCCCGAAGCTCCCCGTGATCGTACCCATGACGAGGGCTACCCACCAGGCATATCCGGCCGCGAAGGTCTTGGCGATACCTACTACTACGAAGAGCCCCAGCCCCACAGAGTCGAAGAAGAAGAGCGAGTGATTGGCTCGCACCACCTGCTGGCGCAAGGCTATGGTGAAGAATAGTGCTAGCCCCGTGATAATCAGATAGGAGGGCTGCACCAGCCAAAAGACTTTCTCGTCGATAAGTATATCGCGCAGAGTACCACCGCCTACGGCCGTTACCATACCCACGACGTAGGCCCCAAACCAATCGAAGCCCTTGGAAGCCGCTAGGCGGATACCACTGATAGCGAATGCGAACGTACCTAGATAGTCGCACCAAGCGACGAAGTCGTTCATATTCGCAAGTTCACCAAATGACATATCCACTACTGTGCACTATCTAGGGGCTAGTAAGACTCCTGTTCGCTAGGGAAGCTCTGCTGGCGCACGGCCTCGACGTATGCCTCTACAGCTCCTACCACAGCCTCCCCGAGGTGGGCAAAGCGACGTAGGAACTTGGGCGAGAAGCTCTCATCAAGCCCCAGCATGTCGTGTAGCACCAGTACCTGCCCATCGACCTGTGCACCAGCTCCTATACCTATGATAGGGATGCGAGTCTGCCCTGCAGCATGTCGCCCTAGGTCGGCCGGTATCTTCTCGAGTACGATAGCGCAGCAACCGAGGTGCTCGAGTGCCGCTACATCGCGTAGCAAGCGTTCGGCTTCGTGCTCTGTCTTGGCCTGTAGGGCGAAGCCTCCCAGCTGATGCACACTCTGTGGCGTTAGCCCTAGATGTCCTACTACAGGGATGCCAGCGGCTACGATCTGCCTAACTGCCTCATAGACCTGTTCGCCCCCCTCTAGCTTGACGCCATCAGCGCCAGTCTCTTTCATGATTCGCACAGCACTACGTACAGCCTCCTCAGGGCTAGCTTGGTAGCTACCGAAGGGCATGTCTACGATTACCATAGCTCTGCGCACGCCACGCACTACGCTAGCTCCATGGTAGATCATTTGGTCGAGCGTGATCGGTAGGGTAGTGCTATGCCCTGCCATAACGTTGGAGGCAGAGTCGCCCACCAGTATCATATCGACTCCAGCTACATCGACGAGCTTGGACATCGTGTAGTCGTAAGCTGTGAGCACGGCGATGCGTTCGCCTTGCTGCTTCATCTCTATAAGGCGGCGTGTCGTTACTTTCTTGCCGTCTGCTTGATGCTTTGACATTCTCTTTCTTAGTTATATTCTTACGAAGCCCCAAGGCGCGCTATCCTATAGCCTGCACCTTGGGGCATTGGGCACTAGCCCATGTATGCGAGCGAGAGAGGAGCCTCTGCTATTCCCACTCGATGGTGCTGGGTGGCTTGGATGATATATCGTACACTACGCGGTTGATACCACGCACTTTGTTGATGATCTCGTTGGACACCTTAGCGAGAAACTCGTACGGCAAATGCGCCCAGTCGGCACTCATGGCATCGGTCGAGGTAACGGCGCGCAGGGCTACCGTGTACTCGTAGGTGCGCTCATCGCCCATCACACCGACACTCTTGATCGGCAGTAGTACTGCACCAGCCTGCCACACTTGGTCATATAGCCCCCACTCACGCATTAGCGACATGTATATATCGTCAGCGTTCTGTAGGATCTCGATCTTCTCCTCGGTAAGCTCACCGATGATGCGGATACCAAGCCCAGGCCCAGGGAAAGGCTGTCGCTTGATAAGGTGTGGCTGCATGCCTAGCTCGAGCCCCACACGGCGTACTTCGTCCTTGAAGAGCAGGCGTAGTGGCTCCACGAGCTTGAGGTTCATGCGTTCGGGTAGACCTCCCACATTGTGGTGGCTCTTGATCACTGTGCCAGTAATGCTTAGCGACTCAATCACATCTGGGTAGATCGTCCCCTGACCGAGCCATTTGATATCCTTGAGCTTCTTGGCCTCTGCATCGAAGACGTCTATGAAACCCTTGCCAATGATCTTGCGCTTCTGCTCGGGGTCTGTTACTCCCTTGAGGGCCGAGAGGAACTGCTCCTTGGCATTGACACCTATTACGTTGAGCCCTAGATGCTCATAGTCGCGCAGTACGTTCTCGAACTCATTCTTGCGCAGTAGACCATGGTCTACGAAGATACACGTCAAGTTCTTGCCTATCGCCTTGTGCAGTAGCACCGCCGTTACAGAGCTATCCACACCTCCCGACAGAGCTAGGATTACTTTGTCATCGCCTAGAGTATGCTTGAGCTCCGCTACGGTGCTCTCGATGAAGGAGGCTGGAGACCAGTTGCCCTTGAGCCCAGTGGCATCTAGGAAGTTCTCCAAGATCTGCATGCCCTCCTCGCTGTGGAAAGCCTCGGGATGAAATTGCACGCCCCACGTACTCTCACCATCGATACGAAATGCGGCCGCAGGCACATCCTCTGTGCTAGCGATGATACGGAAGCCATGCGGAAGCTCCGTAATCGTATCCCCATGCGACATCCACACGATACCTCCCTGCTTGACACCCTTGAGCAGAGGGTCATTGTCGTGCTTGAGGTCGAGGTGTGCACGACCATACTCTCGGCTATCGCAGGGCTCTACGCGTCCGCCAGCTTGGTGTACTAGGCTCTGTGCCCCATAGCAGATGCCTAGTAGTGGCAAACGACCACGAAGCTCAGCAAGCTCTGTCCTGAAGGCCTGTGGGTCGTAGACCGAATAAGGGCTACCCGAGAGGATGATACCACCGATGCCAGCAAGGTCAGATGGTACTTTGTTGTAGGGAACTATCTCGCAGTACGTATTGAGCTCACGTAGGCGTCGCCCGATGAGCTGTGTCGTCTGCGAACCGAAATCGAGAATGAGTATCTTCTCTTGCATAAGTTCTTGCTATGAGGTGAATTACTTGCTTTAAGCCACAAAGGTACGAATAATCCCCCTATCCCCCAAAGCTCTATCTCTAGGTATGATGCTGTACATGTGTCACTCATAAGTGCCTCTCTTGCCATACCCTCTAGCTGCTTGCATCTATGGCTCCACGCCTTGCCTCTGATCTGCTTCCCCGATAGAGATCTCTTGCCATATATTAAGGAGCGTCTCAGCCTTTAATGGCGGTCGATGCGCTCCTTCAATGTTGATGAGAGGTTCTTCTTGGGAGGGGGCGATGCGGTCGCTTCATTGGCTATGCTTGTGCCTAGGGAGAGGGGCTTCGTCCTTGAGGTGAGGCTGGGCACTGGATCAAAATCCTAGTAGGTATTTGATGCGGTAGCCCTGCGTCCCCCCGTCTCTCTACCCGCAACGCGCATCGCTCAGTCGTCGCTTGACTAGGTCGGCTTTTCCTTTGGATCAAATCGTTCGATGTTTTTGGGCAAAAACATCGAACGATTTGCTTCAAAACATCGAACTTTTTCCCGAAAAACATCGAACTTTTTGCCTCAAAACATCGATGTTTTTGCTCGAAAAGTTCGATGTTATTCGTCCATATCATCATCCGTCTCTACTCTAGCTCATTATACTCTTGTTTGTCGTGGGTGTAGACGCCACAGCCTTCGCTGTCGATGTGGGTAAGGAGAAGACAAGGATTTGATGCGGTGGGCCTAGAGGTGTAGGGCCTTTTGTTCCTTTGGATAAAATTTTTTGTAACGATGTAAGTAGTGGGTTTTATTGGTCATTACGTGCAAGTCTCGGATTGTGTCAGGTAATATTTTCGCAAAGATATTTGG
>JBHACB010000080.1:0-22168 GCA_041854325.1 Porphyromonas sp. | reverse complement strand
TACCAAGCACAGCAGTACTCATCGACGACCAAGGTGGCCGGCGAGCTACTCGCTAGGCAAGATCTAGAGCCTGATACCCGTGCCGAGCTACTCCTGCTCAAGGGCAAGAGTGAGGAGGGCGACAAGGCTGTCAAGACTGCTATCGCTACCTATGCCCAGCTAGCCGATCACACCAACTCACCCCATGGTGCCGAGGCTACCGTCCGCCGTGCCGACCTGCTCCTACGCCTGGGCTCTGTGGCCGATGCCCAGCGCGTACTGGAGGTATTCGTCGAGTCAGGCTCCTCCCAGCAGTATTGGCTAGCGCGTGCCTTCGTACTAATGGCCGACTGCTACGAACGTCAGGGTGAGCTCTACCTAGCCCAGCAGTACATCGAGAGCCTTAGAGACAACTACAAGGGCGACGAAGCCGATATTCAAGAGATGATCAAGGCTAGACTAACCAAATACGCAAGCAACAAAGTATGAACCACAAGATATTCGCCATAGCGCTAGGGCTCGGGATGCTGACCCTAGCACCACATACCCTACGGGCACAGCGTGCCGACACACTGCGCCGATCACTAACCGTCCTGACGAGTGAGGCCATCAAGCTAGAGCCCAAGCAGCCGACACAGCTCACCCTGTCGCCTCCCGTGCCCTTCAAGGCCAAGCTAGTAACACTAGAGCCTGTGGCACTTGCCCATAGGGCCGATGTGCTACGCCCCGATCCTCTAGCCTCCATGGCTCAGCTACCCCGCATGCTCGCCAAGAGCGACCAGCTCGGGTACATAGACGGGGCTGTGGGGCTCAAGTACAATGGGCGCATTGCCCTAGGCCTGCGCCCCATCAATAGCCTAGAGCAGCAGCTCGACCTCTTCCTCTCGAGCCGACTAACACGCTACGCCTTCGCCAACGACATCTATGCTGGCAAGATACGCGAGCTAGGCATCGCCCTAGGCGGATCCTACCGACAAGCGATGGGAGCCTCGAGCCTCGGCATTGATGCCTCCTATCGCTATGATCGGGGCAACTACTATGGGCTGTACACCTCGGCTGGTGTAGCCGATCGCCTAGCACTGTCGCCCGAGACGGCCAGTAGCCTTACCGATACTCCACTCATTGCCAATAGAGTGAACGTAGGCGTGCGAGTAGCCTCTACAGAGCCTCTCGACAACGGCTGGGAGTATGCCGTAGCTCCTCGTCTCAAGGTAACGATCGCCAAGGGGGCCAACGTGGCCATGATAGGCAAGCAGTACTCCGAGATCTCTCCCAGCGTAGACCTCACACTCTTCAAAGCTATTGGTGTCGATGGCATGGCTGTCGGCATCGATCTAGGGGCCGAGGCTCATATCCACAGTGATGCTGGAGCCGAATACACGGGGGGAGTATTCTCCTCATCCTACACCTCGTACACCAATAAGAGTATCCTCTCCATAGCTCCCTACTGGCGTATCAGTGGCGGTAGTCGCGACCTCCTGCTCTATGGCCTCGTCATCGGGGCTAGAGGTTACCTATACCGACAGCTACAGAGCTCTGGGGTGCACCTCGCGCCTAACGTATCGGGCTACATGCACTGGGGGAATGCCTGGCAGCTACAGCTCGACGTGGTGGGCAATGTGCGGGCCAATAGCCTAGAGCAGATGCTTGGCGAGATGCCCTACCTGCACATTGGGCCCGATACACGTATCACGCGCATACCTATCTCTGTAAGGCTGGGCCTTAGTGGACGTATCGCACCCAACCTTACCCTAGAGCTCTCGGGTCAATATCAGCGCCTACGGGATGCACTCAACTATGTAGCCCTAGCACACGCTACCGACTACCCTACCCCTCTATCTACACCACTCTCCCCTGCCCCTAGCACCGCTCACTATGCTCTAGGCTTCGCGCCAGCCCATGCCGATGGCACTATCTTCTCCATCGGGAGTGCGCTCAGCTACCGACAGGATGGCCTCTGGTCTATGCGTGTGGGAGCCGATTATCATAGCCATAGTGCCTCACTCACGGGTCGCCCCTCGATCGTACTCTCGGCCGTGTGGCAGTGCCATCCTACCGACACATGGGATCTCTCGCTAGGCTACGAGATGCAGGCAGGGATCAAGTATGGTCTACTCACCTACGAGACCTCGGCGCCAGCATCGGCTCCTACACAGACGCTCAAGCCTCTCAATGTACTCAAGGGAACAGCCACCTACCGCCTTGGCGATCGGTGGAGCATCACGGGGCAGGGGCAGTTCGTCTTGTCTAGCTCATCTCAGCTCTACCTCGGCTATCAGCCACAGCGCGTCGCCTTCAGCCTTGGGGCGAGTTATCGCTTCTAGAGCCTAGGCACCCATCAATGCGTACGCCGTAGCTCCTCGATCGAGGGGCTACGGCGTACATGCTTGCTGTGGGTGGAGCGGCTACTTGTATATGAGACGATACATCTTGTCGGGCGCGAAGACCTCGCAGGCCACTTCGTAGAGATCTGTAGGGCCGATGGCATCTATCTTGCGACACGTCTCCTCAAGCGTATCGACACGTCCATGATGCAGATACGACTTGCCTAGTGCCAAGAAGGTGTGCTCATGGCTATCGTTGGATACGATAAGCTGCCCCTTGAGCTGTCGTTTGGTAGCCGTTATCTCTTCCTCCGATAGTGGATGTGCCGTTAGGTGCGCAAGCTCTTGGTACACTAGCCCGATGGCCTGCTCCATATGTGCTGGTGCACAGCCGAAGTATATAGCCACGAGCCCCGTATCGCGATAAGCCGTATAGCTACACTCTACATGATAGACGAGCCCCGTTCGCTCACGCAGAGCCATGTTGAGGCGAGAGCTCATGCCCGGACCACCAAGCAGATTGACAAGGATGCTTAGGGCTAGGCGTCTCTCATCGTACATCGAGTAGGCATAGCCTCCTACGACGACGTGCCTCTGATGGGTGCCACGTCTACGCACCGTCTCACGAGCTAGTGTAGCTGGCAGAGAGGGCGTGGAGGCATCCGCCCCTAGGCGAGGCGTCTTGGAGGCTGGAAATAGCTCGGAGGCATCGCGCACTAGGCGGTCGTAGTCGAGCTCACCCTGGGCGAATAGTACCATATTGTCCACCCGATAGTGCTGAGCGAAGAAACGCTGCTCCATACGCTGGTCGAAGCGTGCAACGCTACGTGCACTCCCTAGTATATTGTGTCCAAGTGGATGTGTGCGAAAGAGAATATCCTCAAAGTCGTCAAATATCAGATCGCTGGGGCTATCCTCGTAGCTATTGATTTCATCTATGACCACTGTTTGCTCCTTGCACAGCTCTACGGGATCGAAGTGGCTGTGCTGTACGATGTCGCTCATGAGCTGTAGGGCTCGGTAGTGATACTCCTTGGGGAAGATGCCATATAGGATCGTCTCCTCCTTGCTCGTATAAGCATTGAGTTCACCTCCGATCTGCTCCATGCGCTGTATGATCTGTGTGGAGCGACGTAGCGGAGTTCCCTTAAAGAGCATATGCTCAGTAAAATGTGCCAGCCCCTGCTGACCTCGCTTCTCGTGCCGGGTCCCCACTCCTATGGCGATGCCGATATAGGCCACGGGCGATGCCAGTGGGCGATAGACAATGCGAAGCCCCGAGGCCAATATATCTGATTGGTACGACATACCGTGCTGAATATCCTTATCTGTACTACGAGCCACAAAGGTACAAAAAGCAAGCTCGCCCCCAACACCCACCCTCCCCACCCCTCTCCTCCAGCCTTCATCTCGCATAGCCATTGGGCTCTCAACACATTCGTTTGGCGAGGCCTCAAGTAGCCCTAGAGTGTCTGCTTCATTCACCCTAGAGGGGAAAATATTCCGCCCTAGGGCGTTCACCTCGTTCACCCTAGGGGTTCCGTTCTCTAGGGTACTGGCATAGACTTCTCGACATCCCCTAGCGTCCTCACCCACCTATCTCCCCAACTCGTAGATGCGATAGCTGGAGCTAGTACGCGGGGATTAATCTCTATCTTTGTACCGACAATGTAGGATATATGATAGTTTGTATTGCAGAGAAGCCAAGCGTGGCACGAGACATCGCCTCTGTGCTAGGTGCCAATAGGCGTGTCATAGAGCGTGGTGTGGGCTACATCGAGGGCAATGGCTATAGGGTAACGTGGACCTTCGGGCATCTATGCACCCTCAAGGAGCCTCACGACTACAGCCCTCAGTGGAAGACTTGGTCGCTGGCATCACTTCCCATGATCCCCGAGCGTTTTGGTATCAAGCCGATAGAGTCAGAGCACTATCAGCGGCAGCTCGCCATCATCACAGAGCTCATGCAGACGGCCACCATGGTGATCAACTGTGGCGATGCTGGTCAAGAAGGCGAGCTTATACAGCGCTGGGTACTACAGCTCTGTGGATGCCGTGTCCCCGTCAAGCGGCTATGGATCTCCTCCCTCACTGACGAAGCCATACGTGAGGGTTTCCAAGCTCTCCGTGACGAAGCCGACTACCAGTCGCTCTACGAGGCAGGGTTATCGCGAGCTATCGGCGACTGGCTACTCGGGATGAATGCGACACGCCTGTACACTCTGCGCTATGCCTCTCAGCGTGGTCAGGTTCTTTCTATAGGGCGTGTCCAGACCCCGACTCTCGCCCTCATTGTGCAGAGACAAATGGAGATCGAGCACTTTCGTCCCGAGACCTATTGGGAGCTCAAGACGCTCTATCGAGGCACCACATTTAGTGCAGAGCGTGGCAAATACGATACTGCCGAGAAAGCGCAGCTGGCCCTAGAGGCTATTGTGGATCAAGTGCTAGAGATCACAAGTATCAAGAAGAAGAAAGGCAAGGAGCTACCGCCTAGGCTCTTTGACTTGACGAGCCTACAGGTGGCATGCAACCGCAAGTTTGGCATGACAGCTGAGGAAACGCTCGCCACCATACAGGCACTCTATGAGAAGAAAGTAACCACTTATCCACGTGTCGATACGACTTACCTAAGTGAAGATATCTATCCCAAGGTGCGCAATACCCTCGTAGGGCTAGTAGCATACCGCGAGCTCACCGCCCCTATACTGGCCGACAAGACCATTCGTAAGAGCAAAAAGGTCTTCGACAACAGCAAGGTAACCGATCACCATGCCATTATCCCCACAGGGCAACCTGTGCATGGTCTCACTCCCTCGGAGCAGAAGGTCTTCGACCTCGTTGCTAAGCACTTTATCGCAGCTTTCTACCCCGACTGTGAGGTCAGCACCACTACAGTACAGGCCCGTGTCGGCAGTGTCGGCTTCAAGACAAGTGGGCGCGAGATACTAGTCCCAGGCTGGCGTGTAGTCTTCGGGGGAGTAGGCGATGACCTCGAGGAGATGTCCGAGGACGCCAAGGAAGGCGAAGATCGACCTAGCAACAAGGTGCTACCGAGCTTCATCGAGGGTGAAGCGGGCGAGCATCAGCCCGATCTCAAGGAGAAGCAAACACAGCCACCCAAGCCCTACACCGAGGCTACCCTACTAAGGGCTATGGAAACGGCAGGTAAGTTGGTCGAAGATGAGGAGCTACGCGAGGCCATGAAGGAGAACGGCATAGGCCGTCCATCGACACGTGCCAACATCATCGAGACACTCTTCAAGCGAGGCTATATCGTCAAGGAAAAGCGTAGTCAGCTCAAAGCCACAGGCACGGGGATACAGCTAATCCAGACGATCAACTACGAGCTCCTCAAGAGTGCAGAGCTCACAGGGCAGTGGGAGTACAAGCTACGACAGATAGAGCGACGTCAGCTCGAGCCACGCATCTTCCTCGATGAGCTCAAGGACATGGTGCGTGCCCTAACACACGAAGTCCTCTCGCCTCGCCCTGCACCGCCTACGCTCCCCACAGAAGTAGTACTCGATGAGCCCCAGCCACCTCTGTGCCCTCTATGTGGGCAAGGACGCATAGTGCGCGGGCGTACTAGCTACGGCTGTAGTGCCTATGCCGAGGGATGTAGCTACCGCATCAGTTTCGAGGACTACGAGCACTGATCATCCTCTCCCCCTGCCTTGCATAGGGCACACGGAGGATGTGTGTCTCGAGCATCATATCTGCATCTAGAGGACGAGGGAGAGCGATGGCCTAGTGGCGATCTATGGCCATCGGGCACAGACGACAGCCCCCACCGCGGCTACTGATAGAGCCGTGGTGGGGGCTGTCGTCTGTGCTAGTTGGAGTTATTTCTTGCCTAGCCCCTTGATGCGAGTAGGGTTGTGCTTGACAAAGTCGCTCCAGCTCTTGGTCGCTCCAGTATGGCTAGGAGTCATGGGGCTAGAGGTGAGGAAATGGTGGCATAGGGCTGCTGCTAGGCCATCGGTAGCATCTAGTTCCTGGGGCATCTGCTCTAGCGGTATCTTGAGGTAGCGCTGTAGCATACCTGCCACCTGTTCTTTGCTTGCCGATCCGTTGCCTGTGATCGCCTGCTTGATACGCATGGGAACGTATTCGGTGATCGGGATATCGTAGTGCAGGGCGGCAGCCATAGCCACACCCTGAGCTCGGCCTAGCTTAAGCATCGACTGGACGTTGTTGCCAAAGAAAGGGGCCTCGATAGCCAGCTCATCGGGCTTATAGGCCTCAATGAGCCCTGACACCCTATCGAAGATCCTCTTGAGGCGCATGTAGTGGCTATCCATCTTGTCGAGCCTAATGACTCCTAGGGCTAGAAGCTCGGCGCGCTGCCCCTCGACACGTATCAGACCATAGCCCATCACTATGGTCCCAGGGTCGATACCCATGATAATCCGTTCGCCTCGTGCCATCGCCCTACAGATCTATCTGCTCCATGAGGGTCGTAAAGCCCACGACGCGCTCTCCAAACCGTTCGATAAGCATCTGCCCTTGCTTAGCTCCCGATGAAGCCATATATTCCTCTAGCTCGAGCATACTATTGGCCACAAACTGCAAGGCTAGGCTGACAGCTTCGGGCTCGCCTGCCTCGGACAAGACACGCACCAGTCGTGGCTCATGGAGCAACCCTGTCTCTAGTATTGAGGGGATATAGCGAGTACGTAAGAAGGCTATAAACTCCTGGCTGGTAGTGAGCTCCATTACGAAGGTTGTATTGTAGACAATCATATTTCTCGACTTTCTTCAAAAAAACTAAGCAAAGATAGCAATCATTCCAAAAACATTCCTTACCTTTGCACCAGCAAAGACCAAACGGGGTATTAGCTCATCTGGCTAGAGCGCGACACTGGCAGTGTCGAGGTGAGCGGTTCGAGTCCGCTATACTCCACGAATGGCCCCAAAAGGTGGCTTTGTATCAAAGGTAACGAACCAAATCACGGACTAGTCGTCTAGTGGTTTGGTTCGTTGCTTTTGGCGTACATGCTCACCTGATCTTCACCCCCTCGCCAGTAGGGATAGAGCGCACACTAAGATGATCATCCCGATATCGATCAAAAGCAGACGTTAAACGTTAGCCTAGGGCAACAATCCTCGGCTCTACTTGCCTAGAGCTTGCCAAGCACATCGTATTCCTTGGGACGGGAGCGGTGCTGGAGCGACGAATTATTGCTACCTTTGTGGGGTGATGACTTCGTGAGATGCTAGAGCATATCGTGGTCAAACAACTCAGTATAGCGACGATGAAGCAGTATTTGGATTTGCTCCGCCATATCCTGTCAGAGGGCGACCGCAAGGGTGATCGCACTGGTACGGGTACCATCAGTACTTTCGGCTACCAGATGCGCTTTGACCTTAGCCACGGCTTCCCTCTACTCACCACCAAGAAGCTACATCTCAAGAGTATTATCTACGAGCTCTTGTGGTTCTTGCGTGGCGATACCAATGTGGCCTATCTGCAGGAGCACGGGGTGCGCATATGGAACGAGTGGGCAGATAGCCAAGGTGATCTAGGCCCAGTATATGGCCATCAGTGGCGATCCTGGCCCGACTACTCGGGAGGTGGTATCGATCAGATACAGGCCGTGATCGAGGAGATACGGCGCAACCCTGATAGCCGTCGGCTCATGGTGTCGGCATGGAATGTGGCGCAGATAGACGAAATGGCACTAGCACCATGCCACTGCTTGATGCAGTTCTATGTGCGCGATGGACGCCTTAGCCTACAGCTCTATCAGCGTAGTGCAGATGTCTTCCTCGGGGTACCTTTCAATATAGCCTCGTATGCCCTACTCCTGATGATGGTAGCTCAGGTAACGGGGCTAGAAGCTGGGGAGTTTGTCCATACCTTCGGTGATGTGCACATCTACACCAATCACCTTGAACAGGTGGCTCTACAGCTCGAGCGTACTCCTAGAAGCCTGCCCCGCATGGTCCTCAACAAGGCTATACGAGACATTAACGACTTCACTTATCAAGACTTTGCTCTCGAGGGATACGACCCCTACCCCCACATAGCAGGAGAGGTAGCTGTATAATATTAAGGAATATGATACTATCTATCATCGTAGCCATGGGCTCGGACAGGGCTATCGGCAAGGACAATCACCTGCTATGGCATCTACCTATCGACCTTAGGAGATTTAAGGTCCTAACCACTGGGCATGCGATACTGATGGGGAGACGCACCTGGGAGTCGCTACCCAATGGTGCCCTGCCCAATAGGCGCAATGTAGTAGTGAGCCGTACTCTAGAGCACTTAGATGGGGCTGAGGTATATCCCTCTATAGCTGTAGCTCTAGAGGCTCTAGCTGAGGAGGAGGAAGTCTTCGTCATCGGCGGAGGGGAGATATACAAGGCTCTTGTGGCACATGCCCAGCGTATTTATTTGACGATAGTAGATGAGGTATTCCCAGATGCCGATACCCATTTCCCCGAGCTAGAGTGGGATAGCTGGGAGATACAGCACCGTGAGGCTTGTCCTAGAGACGAGCGCAATGAGCTGGGATCTACCTACTACCTGCTAGCACGCAAACAGTAAGAAGCATAAACGAATGTAAGATACAAGAGGCCTCGGCCTCGTAGACTATATGCAGAAACCCAGTATTCCCAAAGGTATGCGCGACTTCGGGCCCATAGAGATGGCCCGCCGCAACTATATCTTCGACACTATACGTAGCGTCTATGCTCTCTATGGCTATCAGCAGATAGAGACCCCTACGATGGAGAACCTCTCGACCCTCATGGGCAAGTATGGCGAGGAGGGCGATAGGCTGCTCTTCAAGGTGCTCGACTCGGGTGACTTCCTCAAAGGTGTCGACGACGACGAGCTACTAGAGCGCAACAGCAATCGCCTAGCTTCTAGACTCTGCGAGAAAGGGCTACGCTACGACCTTACCGTCCCCTTCGCTCGCTATGTAGTCATGCACCGCGACAAGCTCACCTTCCCCTTTCGTCGCTATCAGATACAGCCCGTGTGGCGTGCCGATAGACCACAGAAGGGACGATATAGAGAATTCTATCAATGCGATGCTGATGTGATAGGCTCCGACTCGCTAGTCAATGAGGTAGAGCTAATACAGATCATTGATGAGGTATTTCGCCGACTGGGTATCCGCACGCGTGTACTGCTCAACAATCGTAAGATACTCGCAGGCATAGCCGATACGATCGGGGCAGGCGAACGACTAACCGACATCACCGTAGCTATAGACAAGCTCGATAAGATAGGTCTCGACAAGGTCAAGGAAGAGCTTCGTACCAAGGATTTCGATGAAAGTCAGCTAGAGCGCCTAGAGCCTCTGCTCTTGCTATCGGGGAGCAATAACGAGAAGCTCGATACACTCTCGTCTCTCATCGCCTCTAGCCCTGAGGGACTGCTAGGTATCCAAGAGCTCCGCACCGTACTCGGGCATCTGTCAGCACTAGAGCTGGATACAGAGGTCGTTGTGGATCTCAGCCTAGCACGCGGACTCTCGTACTACACTGGAGCCATTCTAGAGGTCAAGGCTATAGACGCCTCCATAGGCAGTATCTCTGGCGGAGGACGCTACGATGACCTAACGGGGATCTTTGGTCAGCAAGGGCTTAGTGGAGTAGGGATCTCTTTTGGAGCCGACCGCATCTACGATGTCATGGCAGAGCTTAACCTATTTCCCGAGGCTCTAAGCTGTGCCACGGAGGTGATGTTCGCCAATTTCGGTCCCGAAGACGAGGCCTATTTGGTGCCCGTAGTAGCTCGCCTACGTAGGGCTGGTATCCGTACAGAGCTATACCCCGATGCGGCCAAGCTCAAGAAGCAGATGTCGTATGCCAATAGCCTCGGTATCGCCTATGTCGCCCTAGTAGGTGAGGACGAACGCCGAGCTGGCAAGATAGGGCTCAAGGATATGACTACAGGCGAGCAATTGACCCTCACAGAGCAAGAGCTCATAGCACGGCTGCGCCCCTAGGAGATCAGGGAGGGAGACAGAGGGCTTATTTCGGTTTACCCACAGACGTTTAATTGGTTTATGACAGAGAGCCATACATCGATACATACACCGCTACTAGACACCATCGGTAGCCCCGCAGATCTCAAGAAGCTACGCCTCGAAGATCTGCCTCGCCTCTGTGACGAGATCAGAGCTTTCCTACTGAGTGCCTTGTCGGTCAATCCTGGGCATCTAGGCTCCAACCTTGGGGTCGTAGAGGCGACTGTGGCTATGCATTACGTGTACGATGCTCCCGAGGACAAGATCGTCTGGGATGTAGGGCATCAGGCATATATACACAAGCTCCTAACGGGGCGCAAGGATCGCTTCTCTACCCTTAGGCAGTGGGGAGGCATGTCGGGCTTCCCCTCCCCTAGTGAGAGCGAATACGACTGCTTCGTAGCGGGGCACGCCTCCAACTCTATCTCGGCAGCTCTAGGCATGGCCGTAGCCAATATGCGCACTGGGAGCAAGGCACATACGATCGCTTTCATTGGTGATGGATCGATGACAGGAGGGCTAGCTTTCGAGGGGCTCAACAACGCCTCTTCATCGCCCAACAATCTACTCATCATACTCAACGACAACAATATGTCCATCGACCGCAACGTCGGTGGACTCAATAAATACATGGTCAATCTGCTCACGAGCCACACCTACAATGTAGTGCGCAACGACGTGTATCGTGGGCTCAAGAAGCTACACATCGTCAATGAGCAGGGGCGTCGCGATTGGGTTACGGTCAATAACAAACTCAAGAGCCTCGTCGCTCGCCAAAACAACATCTTCGATAGCTTCAGCATACGCTACATCGGCCCTGTAGATGGCAACGACGTCCTGCGCATGGTGCAGATACTCTCGGACATCAAGCATATGAGAGGCCCCAAACTTCTACATATCAGCACTGTCAAGGGCAAGGGCTATACCCCTGCTGAGCAGTCGCCTACGGTGTGGCATGCTCCTGGGCGGTTCAACCCCTCTACGGGCGAACGTCTCGGCACAGAACCTCGCCCTGAGCCACCACGCTTTCAGGATGTCTTTGGGCATACCCTCGTGGAGCTTGCTGAGCAGGATGAGCGCATCGTGGGCATCACGCCTGCTATGCCCTCGGGATGCTCGATGAACATGCTGATGAAGGCCTTCCCCGACAGAGCCTACGATGTAGGCATTGCAGAGTCGCATGCCGTAACATTCGCCTCGGGACTTGCTAGTCAAGGGCTTATCCCATTCTGCAACATCTACTCATCGTTCATGCAGCGAGCTTACGATCAGCTGATACATGATGTGGCTCTGCAAGACAATCGGGTAATCTTCTGCCTCGACAGGGCTGGTCTAGTAGGTGAAGACGGAGCTACACACCAAGGTGCCTTCGATATAGCTTATTTGCGCAGTATTCCCAAGATGGCCATCGTGTCGCCCATGGACGAGGTACAGCTCCGACATCAGATGTACTCGGCCTACTGCTCGTGGGGCAAGACTGTAGCCATACGCTATCCTCGTGGCAAGGGTTCGATCGTTGATTGGAAACAGCCGATGCTGGAGATCCCCTTCGGCCGAGGGCGAGAACTTACCTCGGGGAGTGCGGTCTATCTGCTGAGCCTTGGCCCCATCGGGGTAGAGGTCGCTCGCGTAGTAGATCGTCTGCGTAGCGAGGGCATAGACGCAGGGCACGTCGATATGGTCTTTGCCAAGCCTCTTGACGAAGAGCTACTACAGCGCGTACTCGATCGTAGCCCTGTCGTCCTAACGATAGAGGAGGGATGCCTCCCTGGAGGCATGGGCTCGGCCGTAGCGGAGTATATCATGGATCGAGGGCTCGGCACACGTCTTGTACGCCTAGGTATCCCCGACACCTTTATTAGTCACGGATCTCCCGATGAGCAGAAGCGATACTGTGGGCTCGACCAAGAGTCTATCTATCAGGCTACTTGCCGTGCCGTCGGGCGTATATAGTGTAGAGTATGAGGATCATCATCGCTGGAGCTGGAGAGGTAGGTAAGCATCTCGCACAGATGCTATCGCACGAAGAGCAGAATATCGTGCTCATGGACTCTAATGCTAAGCGTCTAGAGGACCTCAAGGGGCGTATAGAGGCTCTACCTCTAGAGGGCGACCCACAGATACTCGATGACCTAGAGGCGGCCTATGTACGTGGAGCAGATCTCTTCGTAAGCGTTACTCCCGACCAAGCTACCAACCTAATCGCCTGTGCCATGGCCAAGCGTGTGGGAGCCAAGCATACGATAGCCCGTGTCAATACTCCAGAGTATATAGAGCCCGAATATACCGAGATCTGCGAAGCCATGGGCGTAGACAAGACGATCTATCCAGAGGATCTCGCTGCTCGCGAGATAGCCTCTACAGCTCTCAACCCGTGGGCCAGCCAGTATATCGAGCTATTCAATGGAGCAGTCGTACTCGTGGGCGTTAAGATCAGGGCGGGAGCATCTATCATCAATCGCCACCTATATGAGCTTCGAGGTAGCGATGTCGATGGGCGCAAGTACTACCACGTCGTGGCGATCAAGCGAGACCTCGAGACCATTATACCCACTGGTAGCACACGCATTGAGGAGGGCGACCTCGTCTTCTTCACTTGCCCTGCTCACCACGTGGATGATGTGCGAGAGCTGACGGGCAAGACGCAGATAGCAGTCCGCAAAATGGTGATCATGGGTGCCAGCCGTGTGGCGATACAGACGATCAAGCGTATGCCCTCGAGCGTACGCATCTGCCTCATAGACACAGACAAGGAAAAGTGTCTACGCCTCTCGCAGATGCTCCCGAGCAATGTCTCCGTCTACCATGGCGATGGGCGCGACCCCGATATCATCAGCGAGGTAGGGCTTGAGGATGCTCAGGTCTTCGTAGCCCTCACCGAGAATAGTGAGACCAATGTGCTCGCTTGCCTCGGAGCCAAGCGGTACAACGTATACAAGACCATAGCCAAGGAGGAGAACATCGACTATATCTCGCTCGCCTATCGCCTCGACATCGGCACCTTGATCAACAAGAAGCTACTCGCTGCAGGGCACATCTATCGCATGCTCTTGGGGCAAAAAGCTGGGTCTATCGTCTTCCTCTCGCTCGTCAATGCCGAGGTCGCCGAGCTCATCGTAGGCCGACAGTCGCCTCTCGTGGGGCGTTGCGTACGCGATCTCAACCTACCCAAGAACTTAACCTTCGGTGGTATGCTACGCAATGGTATCCCCAAGATGATAGATGGCAACACCGTGATAGAGGCCTACGACCACGTGATCGCATTCTATCACGATGTATCGCTCGACAGCCTCAAAGCCCTATTTCATTAGGTACAACGCAATGCTCAGCCATATCAACCACCGCTTTATCTTGGCTGTCGTAGGCCGTATGTGCCTCGTACAGGTACCTATGATGTTCGCCTGCCTAGGCGTATCTGCTTGGTATGGCGAGTCGATGGCTCCATTCGTGCTAGGAGCTATCGCCTGCGCCCTCGTAGGGCTTGCTCTCCTGCGCTGTGGCAGAGGTTTCGACCCCAATAAGCGCATTCGTCGTCGGGAAGGGATGCTCACCGTAACGCTCACTTGGCTCGCGATCTCCCTACTTGCCGTCATTCCCCTCCTAAGCAGTGGTGCCACTAATAGCTTCGATGCGGCCCTCTTTGAGACGATCTCTGGCTTCACGACGACGGGTGCGACGGTCTTCGATGGGGTAGAACACTTACCTCGGGGCGTCCTCTTCTTGCGTAGCCTCATGCAGTGGCAGGGAGGTATCGGGATCGTTGTCTTTACCGTGGCACTCGTCCCCCTCTTCGGTGGAGGAGCCAGCCAGCTCTATCAAGCCGAGACTACGGGGATCACGCACGACCATTTCCTCCCTCGTATCTCCGATGTCGCCAAGCGCCTCTTTATCGTCTATATTGTCGAGACCCTTGCCCTCTTCGTCCTGCTGTGGCTGGGACCTATGGATGCCTTCGATGCTTGTTGCCATGCCCTTAGCTGTCTGTCCACTGGGGGATATTCTACACGCGACCTCGGTATCAGCCACTACGATTCGCCCTATGTCGAATATCTTCTCTCCATCTTCATGTACTTGGGGAGCCTCAACCTAACGCTCGTGTACTTCGTGGCGGTAGGTAAGCCTCTCAAGCTGATCAGAGACGAAGAGTTTCGGTGGTTCACCCTATTCATCCTCGGGGCCACACTCGTTACTTCTGTTTGGCTACTCGCCAATGGAGTGTTTGCCACAATCGAGGAAACCATTCGCAAGGCATTCTTTCATGTCATCTCCCTCGGCTCTAGTACCGGCTTCGTAACGGAGGATATTACTAGCTGGAAGCCTTTCTTTTGGATGATAGCCCTACTGCTCATGTTTGTCAATGGCTGTGCAGGATCTACCTCTGGAGGGCTCAAGATGTCTCGCTTTATGGTGCTGGTCAAGAACCTCCACAACGAATTCAAGAAGCAGATACATCCCCACCTACTAGCCCCAGTAGTTATCAACGGCCGGCAGATCAACATCAGCCTCGTACATCAGGTACTGGCCTTCTGCGTCCTATATATCATACTCATCTTCGTAGGGAGCATGCTCCTAATGGCCGATGGTAATGGCTTCGCCTCCAGCATCAGCATCGCTACCTCGTGCATCAGCAATAGTGGCCCTGGCATCGGCGAGTATATGAATAGCGTTGCCACGGCCGACGACTTCTCCAAGCTAGTCTTATCCTTCCTCATGCTCGCTGGGCGCCTAGAGGTATTCACCGTAATGGGCATCCTAACACCCTATTTTTGGCGCAAATAGGCCTAGGAGAATCTCTACAGAACTAATGACTCCCCCTCATAAGCATCTGCCCCTACGAGATCAGGTCTCAGCCTCCTCACATAGCCACGACTAGATATTCATCAGGGACGTCAAGCTCCTCAATCATCTAGATAGAGTTACCAAATCGGAAGGCCTATAGGTTACGTTCGTAACCTATAGGCCTTCCGATTTCTTACCGTATGAGGAATATCCGTGGAGGAGGGGAGGCGAGGCTGGTCCCAAGGAATACGTAAAGAGCTACCAAGTAGGTCATAGCTCGTGTGTAGAAAGGCGTGTCGATCAGCAGAAGTGGTATCAGCAGGAGCAGAGCGGTACACAACACCGCATTGCGCTCTCGCCAGCCTTGCCAAAGCCCTAGCCCCAGCCACACGAGGAGTACCCCAATGCCGAGAAGGCCATGATCTATACCAGCCGTTAGAAAGGCGTTGTGGCTATGCCCCTGCTCGTGCGTAGCGATGTGAAGCATCGTGTCTGCCCCTGTGCCATAGCCCCATGGCAGGGCATCGATCAGTGCCTCTAGAGCATCTGCGTAGATACCCTGACGCAGAGGGTCGTATAGAAAGCCAGGCCGATAGAGCACTAGTAGCCCTACGAAGCCCATAACCAATGCGATAAGCCCCCCTATGAGGAGGCGTATCGACAGCCAAGGCTTGAGCTCTACCACAGCTATCACGCCAGCTACTAGCCCCACGAGGGCAAAGCCATAGCGAGGCTGCTCGATGAAGCAGAAGATGAGCATCAGCAACCAATAGCTACCTATCTCTATGCGAGAGAGCCAGCCATACCGACAATGTATATAGTAGCCCAAGATGAGCACGATACCAAGATAATAGCTCCAAAAGGTAGGATGGGTGGTGTGCGTCCAAGGCATGAAATAGAGGAAGGCGGCATCATTCATATTGTAGAGCTTCTCAAAGGTGAAGCACTTGGTGAGCGGCCCTCCTCCATAGAAGTATGCCAAGCATAGGTAACACAATATCTGTAGCACTAGAATAGCTATCACGAAGCGAAAGACCACAGTGAAGATCTGCCACACGCGCTCTCGGGGAATGCGAATATAGCGTGTAGCTACAGCAGAGCACCCTACTAGTAGTAGCATAGAGGCCTTGCTACGACCCTCTGGCCAGCTCTCGCCCCACAGAAGCCCCAACCAAGGGACTATAGCTAGGGCAATACAGGCCCAGGAGAATGGCGTCATGGGATAGGATCGCCCTGTACGTACACGCGATAGCAGGGCATAGCCAACGAGAGCTACGAGTGGTATCTCGAGCTTGACAGGCCACCAGCACCACAAGGCTAGTGCTCCACCTAGGAGTAGCACCTCGAGGTCGGGCCACGACACTCCCCTATGTAGCCTCGTGACGATAGCTCGGCCATAGCTCACACCATAGCCTACGCATGCCACGCCTGCCCAGTAGACATACAGATAGGGAAGGTAGCCATCGGGGCGATGATCAGCGAACTGCGATCGGTGCGTCAGCACCCAACCAAGCATAGCCAATACGCCCATCACCTGCACCCATATATAGCAGGGAAGAGAGCACGATGAGCTAGAGCGAGCCATCTTTTTCTAGCCTCAAGGCTCTATAGACCCAGCACCTCTTGATAGATGCGGTAGTACCCCTCGGCCATGCGTCTATAGTCGTACTGCTGGGCCCATGCACGGATACGCTCGGGCTTGTCGGGCTGAGCATCGTAGTCAGCAATACCCTGCAGATAGGCATTGGCCATGGCTTCGGGGTCTAAATCCTCGAAGTAGTAGGCTTCCCTGCCCCCTACCTCGGGTAGGCTCGTAGCGGTACTTAGGAAGGTAGGGCGCCCCTGTACCATAGCCTCGATGGGAGGTATCCCGAAGCCCTCGGCCGTAGAGGGATGAACGTAGGCTCTACAATGCTGTAGCAGATAACTCTTCTCTTCGTCCGATACGCTCTCGACGAGATGGATACGCTTGGCGAGCCCTAGCTTATCGATCGTAGCGAGTAGCTCCTCGTAGTAGCTCGGTCTGTAGTCGGAGTGCACCAGCACTAGGTGGAGTGTCTCGGGTAGGTGGGGCATCATGCGCACGAGGTTGATTTGCTTCTTCTTGTGCGTTATCGACCCGATACACAGCAGATACTCGGCACCCTGTAGGCTATCCATCACATCCGGACGGCTGTAGCCCGTGGGCTCTAGATCGATACCATTGTGAACCACCTCTATACGCACATTGGGCTTGAGCGAGAAGAGATCGATGTTGCGCATCAAGTCTTGGCGGACAAAGTCTGTGATACAGATGATGACATCGGCTCGATTGAGGTTGCGTATCACACGTCGTTTCCACGACTCGTATCGGTGTGGTGTCAGCTCCTCGTGCAGGAAGTTGAGATCATGCAGCGTGATGATATGCGGTATGTTGGGGACGTAGCGCATATACTTCTGTAGCTGATAGGTGATGTGTATCGCCCCAAACCCAAGGAAAGGGATGGGGTTGAAGGTGCGATGCCAAGGCTTGAAAGCACTATATCGCTGCGTCTTGTCTAGAGGCTCGCCGTAGTAGTGGAGGCGAAGGTCGGGGGCTACCTCGCGTAGCCCTCGCTCGAGGCACTGGCAGTAGTAGCCGAGCCCCGTGTAGGTGTACTTACATCGCTCCATATCGAGGAGCAGTGGCTTGGAGGCCTTTTGTTTCATAAAAACGAATGTAATATGCTGTAAGATCTTGGATGTAGTGTGCTCGTTATCCGATCAATTCGCTAGGGAGAGGAGTCATAGCCCCATGCTGGGTGCAGACGTGCGCCGACACTCTAGTAGCTCTATGGTGGGCCTCTGCTAGGCCATGGCCATCGAGCAGCCCAGTAACGAAAGCGGCAGTGAAGCTATCGCCTGCACCTACGGTATCGGCCACCTCTACTCGGGGCGTAGGGACATAGCTATACTCGGTACGAGAGCAGGCGTGGCTACATACTGCACCACAGGTCAGTACGACGTAGTCGAGGTCGTAGCACTCTAGTAAGCATCTACATAGCTCCTGCTCGTTATCGCCCTGTAGCTGTAGTAGTGCCTGTACTACTACGAGCTCCTCATCATTGATCTTGAGTATGTCGGATCGCTGTAGCGATTGTTCTATGACCTGCAGGCTGTAGAAATGTTGTCGCAAGTTAATGTCGAAGATACGTAGCGACCCTGCTCCCTGGGGGACAGCATCTAGGAAGCGTAGGATAGTGCCTCGCGAGGCCTCACCACGCTGCGCCAAAGAGCCGAAGCATACGGCGCGTGTACGCCGAGCTATAGCCTCCAGCTCCTGCGTCCAAGGGATGTGATCCCATGCCACGTCCGTATTGATCTGATAGTGCGGTACCCCCTGCTCATCGAGGCAGACGGTTACCGTGCCCGTGGGATAAGGAGTCTGAGCTAGATGATAGTGCAGGCCTGCACGGTCGAACTCTAGCATGAGCTCTCGCCCTAGCTCGTCATCGCCTACAGCACTCACAGCCAAGCTCTCATAGCCACACTGAGAGGCATGGTAAGCAAAGTTGGCAGGTGCTCCCCCTATCTTCCTTCCATCGGGGAGCAGATCCCATAATGCCTCACCTATACCTATTATCAAGTTGTTTGTCGACATGTTATGTACAGCTTTTGATCTATGTTGCAGATCATTATCTCAGCCCAAAGGTACATATCTCGCCCCACATACACAAGCCTCTCCACAGCCTCATTCACATGCCTCGATACTCGCCTTAGGGTGTATCTTGTGTATTTTCATTAGAAGGTGCCAAGCAAAAACATCGATGTTTTTGGGCAAAATGTTCGATGTTTCGGAGCGAAAAGTTCGATGTTTTTCCTCAAAAACATCGATGTTTTTATCAAGAATGTTCGATGTTTTCCTCCTTGTTACTCTATCACCTAGACACAGCTCACAATGAGCTACTTCCTCTTATCTTCGTCTCTGTGCTTTCTCACACCACTCACTACTAGCCTACATCGTATTTCGAACCTAGGTGAAGATTTAAGACTCAAGAGAAGATCTTCTCGATACACAAACATAACTATTGTGTATCTTTGTATCGACAAACAATTTGGAGTTATCGAATATGGATATACAAACCTTCGTTAAAAATTTTAAGTCTCATCCCGTTCTGTTCGTTGGTGCAGGACTTTCCCGACGCTATTACACCCAAGCTTATAGTTGGGAAGAGCTCTTGAGAAAGATCACAGAAGAATTATATGGCTCAGAGAGAGCAAATGAAAAGTTTATAGATATTAGACGCAAGACTAAGTCAGAAGGTGATTTACCCCAATGGGATAAATTTGCCACTTTGCTCTCTGAAAAAATTGATACGGAGCTTGAAAAGGAGAGAACAGAAGAGGAGAGAACAAGAGAATCCGTACTGATGAATGAGGTAAATAAAAAATACTACGAACATAATGGTAATATCTCTCGTATAAAATTATGTATTAGTGAATTATTGTCTAATCTAAAAATTAATGAAGAAAAACGAGAGGAGATAGAGCGTCTCAAAATAGCTTGCCGCAATATTAGCTCGATAATTACAACTAATTACGACACTTTTATTGAAGACGAGCTGCGATTTGATCCACTTATCGGGAATGATATCCTATGTAGCAATCCATACCAATCTGTCTACAAAATTCATGGTTGTATTCGTAAGCCTCAAGAGATTATTATCACAGAAGAGGATTATAAGAAATTTACACACAAACATGAACTTATTCGTGCTCAACTAGTATCATTATTTATCCATAATCCAATAATTTTCATTGGATATCGCATAAGCGACAACAATATCAAGGAACTTCTAAAAACAATATTCTCCTATGTTCCCAAAGATTCTGATTTAAGCAGGGAAATTGGAAGTCGTTTTTTACGAGTGGAGTATAATGGAGAGAGCCAAAATACAGAGATAGATACAACCCGCCTAGAATTAGAGGTAAACGACGAAATCGTGTCAATAACAATCAATACGATTCAAACTGACAACTTTAGTGCTCTATATGAGGCTCTCTCTGATCTAAGATTGCCAGTCGAAGCCATCCACATAAGGAGAGTCGAGAGTGTATTTCAAGAGATCAAGAGAGGGGGACAGATTAAAGTTGAGCTCGTTGAAGGTTGGGACCAAGTAGAAAATCGCGACCGAATTATTGCTATCGGATCTCAACAGCACATATCGCTCGTGTACGATGCGCAAAAAGCGATAAAGATGTATTTTAAAATAATCGATGGTAACCTTCGAGAACTAACACTTTCAGGTAAAATATTTAGATCTCAATTTTTCCCTGCGATAGGGCTTAGCAACGCTTTTATAGAAATGGGAGATAGAGACCAATTAAAAAAACAACAAAAGCAGAAGATAGAAGAATATATCGAAAAGCTAAATAGAAACGCACATATCACAAGACTAAGGGATACCCTTCCTCCTGGAGTAACTCCGCTAAATACGGTCCTTGAAGGAAACTCTATCCCTGCAAGCAGTACAGATGATGTAATTGCTTGGATCGCTTGGAATGATATAATATCTCTAGATGACCTGAAATCCTACCTCCAAAGAAAGTTAGACAACGAAGGCGAAGGGTCGATCCCAACATCTATCAGAAGGCTTCTCTGTATATATGACATCAAGCACAATAGCCCCGAAGGTGAAGACCGATAAGTCTCACATCGAACATCCCAACACTCTGATTAGGCATTCCTCTCCAAAAGGCTTTATTTTCGAAAACTTTATTAAAATCAATCACAGATCTATGACTAAGCTATGTTTCGGAGCATATTTAATGTTTTTGGATAGATTTAGACTAAGTATTACACTTATTGAATGCACAATACTCTAAGAGATATTTGGTAGTTTCGGCAAAAAAATCTACCTTTGCGCTCGCAAACGAGACAATGTCGTTACGCTTTCTTAGCTCAGTCGGTTAGAGCATCTGACTGTTAATCAGAGGGTCCTTGGTTCGAGCCCAAGAGAAAGCGCCTGGATCCGCAACACCTCCCAAGGAGTGTTGCGGATTGCTTTTGTGTCAGAGATATGGGTTATCTTTGCCCTAGAGACAAACAACTCACCATTATGCGATACATCATCGAAAACTGCGCCAACAGTACAGAGAGTGCCATACGCGCTCAGAGGGCTGGTGCACACCGCGTAGAGCTATGTGCAGGGATGCCCGAGGGTGGTACTACCCCCTCGTACGGCGAGATCAAGACGGCTCGTGCTAGCCTGAGCATCGGGCTCCATGTAATCATACGCCCTCGTGGAGGTGACTTCCTATACAACGATTATGAGCAATCTGCAATGCTTCACGACATCGCTATGGCACGCGAGCTGGGGGTCGATGGCATCGTACTCGGTTGCCTAACAGCAGAGGGAGCAGTAGATATACCTCTAATGCGTAGGCTAATGGCGGAGGCAAAGGGATTGTCCGTAACGTTTCACAGAGCCTTCGACGTGTGCCGAGATCAGAGACAGGCCCTAGAGGAGATCATCGAGCTGGGCTGCGATAGGATCCTCACCTCTGGCGGAGCACCCACCGCTGAGCAAGGTATCGCTCAGCTAGCCATACTAGTAAAGCAGGCATCGGAGCGCATCATCATCATGCCAGGGTGTGGCATCGGTGCACACAATATACGCCAGATCGCTCAGGCTACAGGGGCGAGAGAACTACACCTATCGGCTCGATCGGCCGTCGATAGCCCCATGCTCTACCGTCATCGAGGCGTCTCAATGGGCGGAACGGTAGTGATAGACGAGTACAAGCGCGACCTCACAGACCCCGACAAGCTGCGAGAGGCTATCGCCCAGCTCCTGTAGCTCGGGCAAGGCACCTCGCCCGACACCTCCTCTCCCCCACTCTACCCTAGTAGCGACCAAGCAGAGCGATCGTACCAAAGGATGGTGCGATCGCTCCGCTCGTCGTATGCCTCTCCCTCAGTCGTGAACCCTCTGTCGCGAGCTCGCGAAATGACTCACAAGTGGAGGATAGCGACTATTTTAGTACATTTGTAGCCATATGAAACTCTCAGAACTCAAAATAGGCCAACGTGCCATCATCGTCCGCGTGCATGGCTCGGGACAATTTCGCAAGCGCATC
>JBHACB010000079.1:0-15613 GCA_041854325.1 Porphyromonas sp. | reverse complement strand
TTGACGAAGAGCTTGATATCGTCAACAAAGAGGTGCGCTACCTCCTGGCTATACGTGGAGCGTACGCGAGGGATCAGTATGGTCTGTACATCGGCCTTGATGCGCGCTAGTACAGTCTCCTCGGCACGTGCTATAGCCTCGGGCGTATTGTCCTCGGGGGTTACGAAGTCGTCGTGCTGAGTAGAGATCACGATGGTGTCTATGCGCACGGGGCGATGCTTGTCATCGTACTCTACCGTTACCTGACTCTTGGCATCTGGGCGTAGGTAGGGCATCAGCTCGGGCTCCTCCTTGCGGATGCGTGCTAGCTCCTCCAGTAGGGCGTGACTCAGATCGATAGGTAGGGGCATATAGCTAGGCGTCTCACGGCAGGCATAGCCGAACATCATGCCTTGGTCGCCAGCACCCTGCTCCTCGGGGTTGGCTCGCTCTACGCCTCTATTGATGTCGGCACTCTGCTCATGCAGAGCCGATAGGATGCCACAGCTCTCTGCGTCGAAGCAGTATGCACTCTTGGTGTAGCCAATGCGACGTATCACACGGCGAGCTGTCGCCTGCACATCGACGTAGGCATTGCTCTTGACCTCACCAGCTATGATCACTTGGCCCGTCGTTACGAGTGTTTCACAGGCTACCTTGCTCTCGGGGTCGAGGGCCATGAATTGGTCAAGCACAGCATCCGACACCTGGTCGGCTACCTTGTCGGGGTGTCCCTCCGATACGCTTTCGGAGGTAAATAGATAGTTCATATCACTTTGTTAATAATAGTTATACAATAAGCGCTACCCCAGTAGAGGTAGCGGACGGATGAGCTATGCAAGGGAGGTGCTAAGACTACGAGAGGGATGAGCCTCTCGGCGATACGCCATACCACCTAGCGATGAGGGGAGTGGGGCCTAGTTTAGCATTTTTTCTCGTGGTTGCAATCAGCTCAAATCTGTCCACGCTCACTTCTTTGTGCCAGCAAAGGTAAGCATTATTCCGATACCCTGTACATGATGCCTTGCACAATCTCTGAGCGACCACCCTATACCGCCCTATCGAGGCCAGACGACCACCTCGAGTGTATGTGGTACGATTGCCCTCGCCGACCCTATCGGCAGGCTAGTAGTAGCCCCCGATGTAGGGGGGATGTAGGCTCGAGGCCATTACTCGTTATTCGCTATTTATTTGTATTTTTGTGCGATTGAGATAAGAGTTACGTGTGTCAATGATTGGAGGAATAAGAAACTATAGACTCGGAGTAGTACTACTGGCCATGCTGACGGCTGGGCTATGCCTAGAGATGCAGGCACGTGGAGGAGGGCGCAATAGCTCGTTCGAGACATATATACACAAGCACTACCAGGAGGCCATTAGGCAGATGGAGCGATACAGCATCCCAGCGAGCATCACCATGGCTCAGGGACTCGTAGAGACGGGGGCAGGGCGTAGCTCGCTGGCCACTGAGCACAACAACCACTTCGGCATCAAGTGCCACAAGACCTGGGCGGGGCGACGCACCTACAAGACTGACGACCTCCCCGACGAATGCTTTCGTAGCTATAGCTCGTGGCAAGATAGCTATGAAGATCACTCCAAGTTTCTTCTCGGTCGACGTTATCAGCGCCTCTTTGCCCTACGTATGGACGATTATCGAGGCTGGGCGCGTGGACTACAGGAGGCAGGCTATGCTACCAACAAGGGCTATGCCAACAAGCTGATCAAGATCATCGAGGACTACGAGCTCTACACTCTAGACCACGGCAAGCTACCTAGCTGGATGGGAGGGCGGAGCGTGCACAGAGGTACCGATAGGGGCACATCGGCACGCCACCGAGCTGATCAACCCATGCGCCCCGTCTACAGGAGCTACGACCTGCTGTATGTGCTAGCCGACCCCAACGATAGCTTCGAGCGCATTGCCGAGGAGGTGGGCATATCGGCACGCAAGCTCGCCAAGTACAATGATGCCCCCCTCGATTTCTCTCTACAGGAGGGCGACATCGTCTATCTCGAGCGTAAGAATAGCCGTGCGACACGCGGCTACCACTTCCACACCGTACGCATCGGCGACTCTATGCACAGCATAGCACAGCGATATGGTATTAGGCTCGATAAGCTCTATAAAATCAATGACAAGGACGAGGAGTACGTACCCGAGGAGGGCGACGTCCTCAAGCTCCAGTAGTCTAGGGCACGCGCTTACAAGTCGATATTGGTTATGAACGAAAGATATATCCAGAGAGGCGTATCGGCCTCCAAAGAAGACGTCCACAACGCGATCAAGAATGTAGACAAGGGGCTCTTCCCTTCAGCGTTCTGTAAGATCATCCCCGACATCCTAGGGGGCGATCCTGAGTACTGTAACATTATGCACGCCGATGGTGCTGGCACCAAGAGCTCGCTCGCCTATATGTATTGGCGTGAGACGGGCGACCTATCGGTGTGGCGAGGCATCGCTCAGGATGCTCTCATCATGAATATTGACGATCTGCTGTGTGTAGGTGCTGTAGACAATATCCTAGTGTCCTCGACTATAGGGCGCAATAAGCTACTCGTACCCGGAGAGGTAATCAGTGCTATCATCAATGGCACCGAGGAGCTTCTCGCCGAGCTACGTAGCTGGGGCGTCAATGCCTACTCGACAGGTGGTGAGACGGCCGATGTAGGCGACCTCGTGCGCACCATCATCGTGGATAGTACGGTAACGTGCCGCATGCGTCGCGATGAGGTCATCGACAACGGACGCATAGCTGGGGGCGACGTCATCGTAGGCTTGGCATCCTACGGACAGGCTACCTACGAGCATGGCTACAATGGAGGTATGGGGAGCAACGGACTGACGAGTGCTCGCCACGACGTCCTCGATCATAGCCTCGCAGGCAAGTATCCCGAGAGCTATGATGCCGCAGTCCCCGAGGAGCTCGTCTATAGCGGTAGCTGTAGGCTCACCGATCCCATAGCAGGCACGCCCCTCGATGCTGGTCGGCTCATCCTCTCGCCCACACGCACCTATGCTCCTATCATCAAGCAGATACTCGATGAGATGCGCCCCCGTATCCATGGTATGGTGCACTGCTCTGGTGGGGCACAGACCAAGGTCTTGCACTTCGTCAAGGGCAAGCGCATCATCAAGGACAATCTGTTCCCCATCCCTCCCCTCTTTGAGCTCATTCATCGAGAGAGCGGTACGCCAGCGAGCGAGATGTACAAGGTCTTCAACATGGGGCACCGCATGGAGCTCTATGTGGCCCCCGAGGATGCTGAGCGTATTATAGCCATTAGCAGGAGCTATGGCGTGGAGGCGCAGATCGTAGGGCGTGTGGAGGAGGCCGAGACCAACAGCCTGCTGATCCGCTCACCTTGGGGCGACCTAACATATTAAAGAACAAAACGAAGAGTATATCACACCATATATATGGCATCAGAAAACGATTTGCTTAGCAGGATCGAGAGCCTAGAGATACGATTTGAAGAAGTCTCTAGCCTCATCACTGCACCCGATATTATCGCCGACCAAAAGCGATTTATGAAGCTCAGCAAGGAGTATCGCGACCTCGAGCGTATCCTAGAGAAGGGCAAGGAGTACCGCAACCTACTGGGCAATATCCAAGAGGGTAAGGACACCCTCGAGAGCGAGAGCGACCAGGAGCTACGTGCCATGGCGCGCGAGATGATGTCCGAGGCCGAGGAGCGTATCCCTACGCTCGAGGAGGAGATCAAGCTGCTACTGATCCCTGCCGACCCCGAGGACGAGAAGAACGTCGTCATGGAGATACGTGGTGGTACGGGAGGCGATGAGGCAGCTATCTTCGCAGGCGACCTCTACAAGATGTACGTACGCTACTGCGAGGGGCGTGGCTGGCGCACCGAGATCACGAGCCTAAGCGAGGGAACAGCTGGTGGATACAAGGAGATCATCTTCTCCGTAACGGGCGAGGGCGTCTATGGCATCCTCAAGTACGAGAGTGGTGTACACCGTGTACAGCGTGTACCAGCTACCGAGACTCAGGGGCGTGTACATACCTCTGCCGCTTCGGTTGCTGTGCTCCCCGAGGCCGAGGAGGTGGATGTGGTGCTCAACCCTGCAGACATCGAGTTTCACACCGCACGCTCTGGTGGCGCTGGTGGACAGAATGTAAACAAGGTGGAGACCAAGGTACAGCTCACGCACAGACCTACGGGCATCGTGGTGGTATGTCAGCAGGCACGCACCCAGCTTGCCAACCGCGAGCTAGCCATGCAGATGCTACGTACCAAGCTCTATGATATCGAAGTAACTAAGCACAATGAGGCTATCGCTGCACGCCGCAAGACCATGGTGTCCACGGGCGACCGATCGGCCAAGATCCGTACATACAATTACCCACAAGGGCGCGTTACCGACCATAGGATCAACCTAACGCTCTATAACCTTGGTGCTATCATGAATGGCGATATACAGCCTATCATCGATGAGCTGATCATCGCCGAGAATATAGAACGAATGAAGGAAGCGGCCCTCTAATCGCACAAGACTATGACTAGACAAGACCTATTCGAGAACATCAAGCGCAAGCGTAGCTTCCTCTGCATTGGGCTCGATACCGACATTCGCAAGATCCCTCAGCATCTGCTCGACGACGACGACCCTATCTATGCGTTCAATAAGCGCATCATCGATGCTACGGCACATCTATGTATCGCCTACAAGCCCAATCTGGCATTCTACGAGAGTATGGGCTCTTTTGGCATGCAGAGCTTTGAGAAGACGGTCGCTTACATACAGAAGAACTATCCCGATCAGTTCGTCATCGCTGATGCCAAGCGTGGCGATATAGGCAATACGGGCGAGATGTATGCCCGTAGCTTCTTCGAGCACCTACGTGTCGATGCCCTCACGGTGTCGCCCTACATGGGAGCCGATAGCGTGCGCCCCTCGCTCAAGTATAGCGACAAGTGGACCGTACTGCTGGCCCTCACGAGCAATGAGGGTAGCGAAGACTTTCAGATGATGCGCGATGAGAGTGGCGAGTACCTCTTCGAGCGTGTCATTCGTCGTTCGAAGGCATGGGGTACCGAGGAGCAGATCATGTACGTAGTAGGTGCTACCAAGGCGCAGATGCTAGAGCGTATCCGTATGATAGCTCCCGACCACTTCCTACTCGTACCTGGTGTAGGCTCGCAGAATGGTAGCCTAGAGGAGGTAGCTCAGTATGGCCTCAACGACCACTGCGGCCTCATCGTCAATGCTTCGCGTAGCATCATCTTCGCCGACGACACCGAGGCCTTTGCCCTGCGCGCTGCCGACGAGGCCGAGAAGCTCCGCAACCAAATGGCCGAGATACTACTCAAGGCCAAGCTCATCGAGGGATAGCTACGAGGAGATATGGCGATACAGTTTAGCGCAGAGCAGATAGCGCACATACTAGGCGGTAGGGTAGAGGGTGATGCATCGGTACTGGTGCACGACTTTGCCAAGATAGAGGAGGCTACCGAGGGCAAACTCACTTTCCTCGCCAACCTCAAGTACGAGCCGTTCGTCTACACGACACAGGCTAGCATCGTCCTCGTGAAGGATGACTTTACACCCCGATCGCCCATATCGGCGACGCTCATCCATGTGCCAGATCCCTACGCAGCACTGGCATCGCTCATGCAGCTCGTAGAGGCTCAGACACGGCATACACCTGTAGGTATCCATGAGCGAGCTGTGGTGTCTGAGGAGGCCATCCTCGGCGAGGGCGTGTATATCGGTGCTGGTGCCGTGGTAGAGGCTGGCGCCTCTATAGGCGACAAGAGCCAGATCTATCCCAACGCCTATGTAGGGCGTGGCAGCACGGTGGGGGCTGGCTGCATCGTTTATCCCAGCGTCGTCATCTATCATGGCGTCCGTATAGGCGATCGCTGCGTCATCCATGCCGGGGCAGTGATCGGTGCCGATGGCTTCGGCTTTGCCCCACAGCTCGACGGCTATCACAAGATACCGCAGATGGGCAACGTTATCATTGAAGACGATGTGGAGATAGGGGCCAATACCTGCATCGATAGAGCTGTGATGGGTAGCACGGTGATACGCCGAGGCGTTAAGCTCGACAACCTAGTGCAGATCGCGCACAACTGCGAGGTCGGGCCCCATACCGTAATGGCTGCTCAGGTCGGCATGGCTGGCTCATCGAGCATTGGTGCATGGTGCCAAGCTGGTGGACAGGTAGGCATAGCAGGTCATCTCAAGGTAGGCGACCGCGTGCAGATGGGAGGCCAGACAGGGATACTCGGCAATATAGAGAGCGATAGGGTGATCCTTGGTTCGCCCGCTATGGAGGCTTCTACGGCTATGCGTAGCTACGCTGTCTTGGCCAAGCTACCCGATATGTATCGGCAGCTTGGTCGCATAGAGAAGGAATTAGATAAAATTAAAAAACAAGAACATAATGGCTAAACAGCAGACGCTCCTAGAGAGCTTCAGCCTAAGTGGCAAGGGCCTACATACTGGCCTGAACATCAATATCACCTTCTTGCCTGCTCCTGCAGGTACGGGTCGTGTCATTCGTCGTGTCGATATGGAGGGACAGCCCGAGATCCCAGCCCTCAGCGAGTTTGTCAAGGGTACAGAGCGTGGCACGGTACTACGCAAGGGCGATGCTAGCGTGAGCACCATAGAGCATGCGATGAGCGCCCTCTATGCCCTAGGGGTGGACAACTGTATCATCGAGGTCGATGCCCCCGAGTTCCCTATCCTAGATGGTAGCGCTATCGAGTACGTGCGCCAGATACGCCGTGTAGGCCTGCAGGAGCAGGAGCTCGATCGTGAGTACTACATCGTCAAGCAGCGCATGGAGGTAGTGAGCGAGGATGGTCGTAGCAAGATCCTCCTATTGCCCGATAGTGGCTTCGGAGTGGATGTACACATCAGCTTCGATAGCCCTGTGCTTAGCAATCAGTTCGCCTCTATCGAAGACCTCAGCCAGTTTGAGGACGAGATCGCTGCATCGCGTACCTTCGTCTTCGTACGTGAGATCGAGCAGCTCCTCAAGAACGACCTCGTCAAGGGTGGCGACCTCGACAACGCTCTCGTGATCTATGATCGCCTAATCTCTCAGGAAGAGCTCGACCGTATCTGTGGCCTCATGGGCATAGCTCCCAAGGTAGGGCTCGACCTTGGCTATATCAACAACAAGCCCATCATCTTCGCCAACGAGCCTGCACGTCACAAGCTTCTCGACGTGCTTGGCGACTTATCACTCATCGGGCGCCCCATACAGGGCCGTGTGATCGCTACATGCCCTGGGCACAAGATCAACAACGACATGGGGCAGAAGATCCGCAAGGAGATCAAGCAAAACGAGTCGCAGGCTCCTGTCTATGACCCCAACAAGGCTCCCATCCTCGACGTCAATCGCATCCGTGAGCTACTGCCACACCGCTACCCATTCTTGATGGTAGACAAGATCATCGAGGTGGGCAGCGACTACATCGTAGGGGTGAAGAACCTCACGGCCAACGAGGAGTTCTTCCAAGGGCATTTCCCCACCGAGCCCGTGATGCCAGGGGTGCTACAGATCGAGGCCATGGCACAGGTGGGGGGGCTGCTGGTGCTCAGCACGCTCGAGGATCCCGATAGCTACTCGACCTACTTCCTCAAGATAGACAACGTTAAGTTCCGCCAGAAAGTCGTGCCTGGTGATACCCTCATCTTCAAGATCCGCCTGATTACGGAGATGCGTCGTGGTATGGCCAATATGCGCGGCCTAGCGTTCGTGGGTGAGACACTCGTCTGCGAAGCCGAGTTCATGGCCCAGATAGTTAAGAATAAATAGATTTGGATATGTCAGAGGTACTAATCAGCCCATTGGCTTGCGTACATCCCGATGCTCAGCTAGGTGCAGGCGTGCGGGTGCACCCCTTCGCAGTGATCGAAGAGAATACTATTGTAGGAGATGATACTGTCATTCACTCGGGGGCGCAGGTACGCTCAGGAGCCCGTATCGGCAAGGGGTGCAACATTCACCCTGGAGCTGTCATATCGGGCATACCACAGGACCTCAAGTTCGTGGGTGAGGAGAGCGTAGCCGTCATCGGCGACTATACCCAGGTGCGCGAGTGTGTTACGGTCAATCGTGGCACGGCATCCAAGGGCAAAACCGTCGTTGGCTCGCACTGCCTGCTGATGGCCTATAGCCACGTAGCGCACGACTGTGAGCTCGGTGACAACGTCATCATAGGCAATGCTACACAGCTCGCTGGTGAGATCATCGTGGAGGACTATGCTATAGTAAGCGGGGGCACGCTAGCGCATCAGTTCGTACGCATCGGTCGGCACGTTATGGTACAGGGTGGTAGCCGTGTAAGCAAGGACATTCCCCCCTATACCCTCGTGGGGCGCGATCCGCTTGTCTACTGCGGTATCAACATCGTGGGGCTACGTCGTAGAGGCTTTACCAACGATCAGATCTTCATCATCAACGATACCTATCGCACTATCTATCAGCGTGGCCTCAATACGACGCAGGCGATAGCAGCTATCCTACAGGAGCAGCCCGAGACCATAGAGCGTCAGTATATCCTCGACTTTATCAATAGCTCGGAGCGAGGCATTGTACGAGGCAACCTTGAGTAGTCTGCTCCCTCATCTCTCATCAGTTGCTAGCCGATATGGACAAGATCTACACCGCTCTACAGCTACAGGAGCTGTATCGTGAGGCCAGTACCCATACGGGGCTTGCCCCAAGCGACCTCTGCGAGCGCGGAGCGATAGGCTTTGTGAATGCGTTCAACCAGCTCTATCGCAGTAATGCTCTTGTCCATATCTTCGCTGGTCCTAGAGATAATGGGGCGTATGCCCTTGCTATTGCTCGCCTGCTTCATGAGGCTGGTAGGTCTATTCGTATCTACCTCTTCTTCCACCAGGGTAAGCTCAGCGATCTCTGCGAGGATCAGCGTCTAAGGCTCGTGGCTCAGGGAGCCTCGGTGCAGGAGGTTACGACACAGTTTGACCCACCTAGCTTTGCCCCTGGCCAGCTCATTATCGATGGCCTCTTCGGCTCGGAGTGTGTACATCCTCTCGAGGGTGGCTTTGCTGCTCTGACCGATCTGCTCAATGGCTCTGGGCTCGATATTGTTAGCGTCGATCTGCCCTCAGGGCTCTTTGCCGACGACAACTCGGGCAACGACCTACGTCACATCGTTCGGGCGCGTCATACGATTACCTTCGTAGCGCCACGCCTAGCGATGCTACTCGAGGAGAATAAGCCTTATATTGGCCATTGGCAGGTCATCCCCTTGGCTATCAAGGAGAGTGTGCACCAGCAGATCCACACGCGTTATCACCTACAGAGTGAGCAGATGCTTAGCCAGGCTTTGCGTCAGAGGGCGACCTTCGCTAGCGATGGCGACTATGGACGTGCCCTGATCGTAGGAGGAGGTGCAGGGCGTTATGGACAGCTCGCTCTAGCGGCTAGAGCTTCGCTCTACGCTGGGTGTGGCGAGATAGAGGTGCTCACTGACGAGGCTGGAGCTTCGATCGTCCAGACCATTACTCCCGAGGCTACTACGATCGCCTCCGACCACACCACTGTCCCCAATCTGCGAGGCTACGATGCCATCGGCATTGGTATGGCTAATGTGGCCGAGGTGCTTACCCTGCCCCTACTGCGCGGTATTCTCTCGGTCAGCTCATCGCCCATGGTGCTCGATAGAGGTGCTATAGAGCTCTTGGCTACCGAACCCGAGCTCCTAGGACGTATCCCTCGCGAGAGCATTCTCCTCATTGGCCATCGCCATCGCAATCAGCTCTTGGGACGTCGGTATTCGGACCTTGACTATATTGAGCAGGCGTGTTCGCTAGCCAGTAAACATGGCCTAACGCTCGTACTCAAGGGAACCTATACGGCTGTATGCCGCAGCTCTGGGCACGTCTTCTTCAATAGTACGGGCAATGCGGGTATGAACACAGTCGCTACTAGCGACGTCTTGGCTGGTCTTCTCGTTGGCCTCTTGGCGCGTGGCTACGAACCGCTTACGGCTACACTCCTCGGATGCTATATCCATGGTATGGCGGGCGACCTCTGTGCAGGGCGTCTCTCTATGGAGAGCCTGACGGCCAGTGCTCTACTTGCCGAGGTGCCTACTGTGTTTAGGCATTTGTATGCCGACTAGCCCTCCCCGCTATCTTCTATCCCAAAGCAACGGCCAGTGCAGTATTCACTGCACTGGCCATTGCTTTGAATAGGGGTACGGAGAAAGGGGTGGATGCCCTAGAGCATCCAGATCGTAGCCCTAGGGTGAACGAGGCGTTCACCCTAGGGCTACGAGGCAGAGGGTGGATATGTCCGAAGGTAAGCCATCGATATAGTCCCCCTAGTGAAGTAGAGCACTAGCTGATGTAGACGCGCTCGGCCGTAACGGGCGAGGCGATGAAGAGCGATGCGAGGTCTTCGAACTTGTCGGGGCACTCCGTCGTACGATAGCTGATGTTGCCCCCTCGGCTTAGGCGACTATCCATCTCGGGATGACGATGTAGATAGTCCTGAAGAGAGGTCGCCACGAGCTCTCCCTGTGAGATAACGGCAACCCCAGTGGGGAGGTGTGCCTCTATCTTGGGGCGTAGGAGCGGATAGTGTGTACAAGCTAGTACGAGGCTGTCGATGCGTGGCTCGCGCTCGAGTATCTGATCGAGGTACTTGCGGACGAAGTAATCCGCGCCAGGCTGATCGCTCTCGCCATTCTCTACGAGAGGCACCCACATAGGGCAAGCCTGCTCGTGTACGGTGAGCTGAGGGAAGAGCTTCTGTATCTCGAGCTGATACGAGTGAGCCGATACAGTACCTGGTGTAGCGAGGATGCCGATGTGCCCGCTCTTGGTCGTATGCTCGAGCATCTCCACCGTAGGGCGGATAACGCCCAAGACACGGCGTGTGGGATCGGACGAGGTCGGTAGGTAGCGTTGCTGTATCTCGCGTAGAGCCTTGGCCGAGGCTGTATTGCAAGCCAGGATCACGAGTGGGCAGCCCTGGTCGAATAGGTAGCGTACAGCCTGTAGCGTGAAGTCGCGAATGACGTCGAACGAGCGCGTACCATAGGGCGAGCGAGCATTGTCGCCCAGATAAATATAGTCGTACTCGGGGAGGAGGCGACGGATCTCTGAGAGGATCGTTAGCCCCCCATAGCCCGAATCAAATACACCTATTGGAGCAGTTAGGTTCATCGTTGGGAGGGTTGATCGGTGGATAAGTATGCGAGGAGGGCATCGGCAGCCAATACACTAGTACGTTCGCTTCCCAACGTATGGCGTAGCTCATCGATACTAGAGAGCTGAGCTACTCGTTCGGGCGAGTTGGCGAGTAGAGGCTGTAGGAGCTCGGCTATGTGAGTAGCCTGTACTTCGCTCCCGATGAGCTCGGGCACAGCTCTACGCCCTAGGATGAGATTGACGAGCGAGATGTAGGGTACAGCGAAGAAGTGATCGAAGATCCAGCGTAGGTGGCACCCTCCCCCCATGCGGTATAGTACGATCTGAGGCGTACCGATGAGGGCAGTCTCGAGAGTCGCTGTTCCTGAGGTAACGAGGGCTGCACGGCTCTGACTGAGGATGTGGTAGGTGTCGCCCATGCGAAGCTCGATGTGCTCATGCCCACGTAGGTAGGGGGCGTAGTCCTCGGGCGTGAGGCCTGGAGCTCCAGCTAGTACTATCGAGTAGTCGCTAGCTAGGGGGGCGGTAGCCTCGATCATAGAGGAGAGGTTGCCTCTGAGCTCCTGTCGACGGCTTCCGGCCAGTAGGGCTATCTGTGGTCGTGCAGGCTCTGACCTTCGGATGCCTAGGGTGGCATCTACACACGGATTGCCCACATAGAGGCTCCGCACTCCACGAGCGGCAAAGTATGCCTGCTCGAAGGGGAGGATACAGAGCACGAGGTCGGTATATCGGCGTAGAGCTTTGATACGCCACTGCTTCCACGCCCACAGCTTGGGAGCGATGTAGTAGACGATAGGGCAGGAGAGGTGCTTCTTGACGAAGGGCAAGATGTAGCGGAAGTTGAACCCCGCGAAGTCTACAGGGATCACCACATCGGGGGCGAAGTCTACTATCGCTTGCTGAAGCATGCGCCCCGCACGGCGGATCGTGCCTAGATGACGTAGGACAGGGCCGAAGCCCATGAATGCCACATCTCTATAATGCACGAGAGGCGACCTCTCGGCCGCTTGGGCCATGAGGTCGCCTCCCATGAAGGCAAACTCCGCCTCGGGATCCCGCTCCCGTAGGGCGGTGATCAGCCTAGAGGCATGCAGATCGGCAGAGGCCTCGCCTACTACGATGAAGTAGCGCATGTGGCGTTAGGCAAACCGTTGCTCGAGCTCTGCTAGACGCTGGTAGTCGGTCTGGTCGAGCATCAGAGGGGTGAGGGTAGCATAGCCCGCGTGCAGTAGCTCTACATCGGTAGTACCGAGGCGATCTAGGGGCTGTCGCTGATAGCCCTGCATCCAGTAGATCTGCTGGCCTCGAGCATTGTGGGCAGGTAGCCATTCGTCCACGAAGCGGCTAACAGCTTGTGGGCATACACGTAGGCCTAGAGGCTTGACCTTGGGTACATTGAGCGATAGGAGCTGACCCTCGGGGAGGCCATGAGCTAGGATATGCCGCACGACCTGCTCGGTGTAGTGGAGCGCATCGGTGAAGTCGGGCTGCTCGGCGACATCATCGAGCGACACGGCCAGTGCTTGGACGCCACAGATAGTCGCCTCGCGGGCTGCTCCTATAGTGCCAGAGTAATGGACGCATATACCATCGTTGCTCCCGTGATTGATGCCCGAGATGACGAGATCGGGCCGATGCTCGTCTGCTAGGAGGGCCCCTAGGGCTAGCTTGACGCAGTCCACAGGCGTGGCATCGATGCTATAGATATCGAGCCCAGCCTCGCTGTGTCGGTGCTTGGGGCGTAGGGGGAGGGTAGTAGTGATAGCCGATGAGAAGCCCGAGCGAGGGCCATCGGGGGCGACGATCGTTACACGCCCTAGAGGCATCAGTCTGCGTGCTAGCTGCTGGATACCAGGGGCGCGAAAGCCATCGTCGTTGCAGAGGAGGAAGTGCGGACGCTTATTCATTGGTCGTAACTCCTTCTATCTTGAGTAGCTTCACCTCAAAGCGTAGTGCCGAGTACGATGGGATAGAGGGCATGATATTGGCTCCATAGGCTAGATACCATGGGATAACGACACTGACGTGGTCGCCCTCTACCATGCTCTGTAGGGCTATACCCATACCCTCGATGAGGCCCTCCTTGGTACGAGAGATAGCTGTGGGGCGAGGGTTGGTAGAGCCATAGTTGCTGTCGAAGAGGCCACTCTGATCCTTGACCCAGCTCGTGAGCAGGTATCCACGATAGTGCATACGGATGTAGTCGGTCATCTTGGGTTTGCTCGTGCCCGTGCCCTTCTCCAGCCACTTGATGTAGACGTAGGCGTCGGAGTACATCCCAGGTAGGCTGATGCGCTCGTAGCCAGTGCTGTCGGCAAACTTGAGGAAGGCTTGCTCGTTGTCGTACTGACGCTGTCGGGCTACGTCTATCGTCTCGCTACAGCTCCCGAGTATGAGGGTGGCTACGATGCCTATGCCGAGGGCAATTCGCTTAGTCAGATTTCGTATAGTCATGATGTACAAGTATTGTGTCGAGGCGGGGGGCACACATGGTATGCTTCCCCCGCCTCGAGTTCGTTAAATCTTCTTGAGGAGCGACTTCATCGCTACAGCCTCACCGATGACGCTAGAGAGGCGGTCGATAGCGATACGTTCCTGCTCCATAGTGTCGCGGTGGCGTATCGTTACGGTATTGTCCTCGAGTGTCTGATGATCCACGGTGATGCAGAAAGGCGTCCCGATGGCATCTTGGCGACGATAACGCTTGCCGATAGAGTCCTTCTCGTCGAGCTGACAGTTGAAGTCGAAGCGCAGGTCGCTAACGATCTGTCGGGCACGCTCATCGAGGCCATCCTTGCGCACCAGTGGTAGCACTGCTAGCTTCACAGGGGCTAGAGGGGCAGGTAGACGTAGCATCACGCGTGTGTCGCCTCCCTCGAGCTGCTCTTCGTCGTACGAGCCACACATGAGGCTTAGGAACATGCGGTCTACACCGATAGAGGTCTCCACGACGTAGGGCACATAGCTCTCGCCTAGCTCGGGGTCGAAGTACTGGAGCTTCTTGCCACTAAACTCCTCATGGCGCTTGAGGTCAAAGTCGGTACGGCTGTGGATACCCTCTACCTCCTTGAAGCCAAAGGGCATCTCAAACTCGATATCTGTCGCTGCATTGGCATAGTGGGCGAGCTTCTCGTGGTCGTGGTAGCGATACTTGGCATCGCCTAGCCCTAGGGCTTGGTGCCAGCGCAGACGTGTCGCCTTCCACTGCTCAAACCACTTGAGCTCCTCGCCTGGGCGCACGAAGAACTGTAGCTCCATTTGCTCAAACTCGCGCATACGGAAGATGAACTGACGGGCCACGATCTCATTGCGAAACGCCTTACCAATCTGTGCGATACCGAAGGGGATCTTCATGCGCCCTGTCTTCTGTACGTTGAGGTAATTGACGAATATCCCTTGAGCCGTCTCGGGACGCAGATACACCTTCATGGCACCATCGGCAGTGGAGCCCATCTCGGTAGCGAACATGAGGTTGAACTGGCGCACCTCTGTCCAGTTGCGCGAGCCACTGATGGGGCACACGATCTCGCAGTCTATGATGATCTGACGTAGCTCCTCGAGGTTGCTGTCGTTGAGTGCCTGAGCGAAGCGCGTATGTACTTCGTCGTACTTGGCTTGATACTCGAGGACACGCCCATTGGTCGCCCTAAACTGTGCCTCGTCGAAGGCTTCGCCAAATCGCTTGGCAGCCTTGGCTACCTCCTTGTCTATCTTGTCCTCTATCTTGGCCAGATGCTCCTCGATGAGGACATCGGCCCGATAGCGTTTCTTGCTGTCCTTGTTGTCAATCAGGGGATCGTTGAAGGCATCTACGTGCCCAGAGGCTTTCCATATCTTGGGGTGCATGAAGATGGCCGAGTCGATACCCACCACGTTGTCTTGGAGCAGGGTCATCGCATCCCACCAGTAGCGCTTGATGTTGTTCTTGAGCTCGCTACCCAGCTGCCCATAGTCGTAGACAGCACCGAGGCCATCGTATATCTCGGACGAGGGAAACACGAAGCCATACTCCTTGCAGTGTGATACTACCTTCTTAAACAGATCTTCCTGTTGTGCCATATCTTATAATCTTCTAGTTTGCTCTATTAAACGTACAAAAATACACAATTTATTCATACCCTTCGCAAGGCCGATCCTGCCTCTAGAGCTACCACCTCGTTACTACCTCAGAAACGCCGATACGATCGCTTTGTTGCTACATCTTCATGGGCGATAGACAATAGCGCACCCTAGGCCCTAGGATGCGCTACTGTGAGTGGGCCCATGCAGGGGCTAAAACTGGAAGTAGATGAATGGCTGTATCTCGGAGCTACGCACCTGTATGATAGCGAAGATGAGGAGCGTCAGGAGTAGGGCCTGCACCACGAAGGGAGAGCGGGCCAGCACACCCTGTACAGAGACGATACGTCGCTGACCCACGAAGTGCATGACGTAGCCTACGATCATGAGTACAAACAC
>JBHACB010000078.1:0-17254 GCA_041854325.1 Porphyromonas sp. | reverse complement strand
GCGATGCCTACCAACATCGCTGTCGTAGCCCCCTACGTCTACATTCGCGATAGCAAGGGTATCTATGCCCTCAACGAGACGACCAATACGCTCACCTATATCACCGGTACAGACGGAGCTACAGGCGTCAGTATGACCACGCTTGGGGGCATAGTATATGCCCTCGGGGAGCGACAAGTCTATGGCCTCAAGGATGGTAAGCTTGCCTCGACGACAGACCTAGGCACCACGCTCAGTGGCGTACAGCGTACCAGCGATGGCCAGCTGTGGCTCTCTGCTCCAGACACCAAGCAGATCATCAAGTTCGACCCCACTACAGGAGCCAAGCAGGTACATGACCTAGGCTCTGCTGAGGGTATCGGCAAGGGCTGGGGACACCGCAGTGCTATAGCTACCGCGGGCGATACGATCTACTTCTGCAATGCTGGCCTCAAGCTCTATCGCCATATCTTCGGACAGAATGAGACCAAACAAGTCGCCGACATCTCTGCCCTAGAGCCTCGCCTACAGATATACTACAACAGCCTTGCTGTAGATCCCGAGACGGGCTACGTGTACTTCGCAGGGCTCAAGAGCTGGGCAGAATACAAGACGAGCAACAATATCCTCGTCCTCGACCCCAAGACCAACTATACGGTCAAGTACAACCTCGCGGGCCATACCGCCTTCCCTGCAGGCGTCTTCCCCCTAGCAAGTTTCTAGCTCCCCCTTAGTCGATGATGAAGCGAGGCTTGCCAGCCCACTCTCTACAGAAGATAGCACTACGCACCTTGTGGCTAGTGTGCGTAGTGCTACTATCTGCGTGCATGGACTACGACCCTAGGGGGCGCGAGTCCATAGCCGATGAGCCACGAGCTGTCTTCGTGGTCGCGGAGGGCAACTTTATGTATGGCAATGCCTCTCTCGACCTCTACTTCCCCGATAGTAAGCGTAGCGAGCTAGATGCCTTCGGGCGCGCCAATGGGCGTGATGTGGGCGATGTAGCTCAGTCGCTGACGATCTACCGAGGCAAAGCCTATCTAGTGGTCAATAATTCGGGAGTCGTCTACGAGCTCGACCCTCATAGCTACCGCCTCCTCGGGGGCTTCAAAGGACTTACCTCGCCTCGCTACATGCACTTCGTATCGCCGACCAAGGCCTATATTACCGACTTGTACGCCTCGGGCATCACCATCGTAGACCCGAGCACACGACGTCGGATAGGCTTCATCTCCACCGATGGCCATCGCTCTACGGAGCAAATGGTACAGGTAGGGCAGTATGTCTTCGTTAGCTGTTGGTCGTACGACGACACCCTCCTCGTCCTCGACACCACCACCGATAAGATCGTCGGTGAGATACAGGTCGGTATACAGCCATCGGGGCTACTGCTCGATGGTGAGGGCAAGCTCTGGGTGCTATGCTCGGGAGGCTATGCTGGTAGCCCCTATGGTAGCGAAGCTCCGTCGCTGTGGCGTATTGATCCTCATAGCCGAGGTGTAGAGCGACGCTACGACCTGGCTGGAGGAGACAAGCTTATTCGCATGGCTTTGTCGCCCGATGGCAAGGTGCTCTACTGGATAGGTAGCCACCTATGGCAGATGCCCATAGATGCTACCGAGCTCCCCAAGGCCCCATTGCACCACCTAGAGGGGGCAGGCAATCTCTATGCCCTAGGCGTGGATCCTGCCACAGGCGAGCTGTACATAGGCGATGCCCTCGACTATACACAGCCTGCTGAGATAACACGCCTTAGCTCAAGGGGAGAGGTGCTCGATCGGTTTCGTGTAGGTATCAATCCGTCTTCTTTCGTCTTCCGATGAGCTCTACACGTCTCCTCTGCCTCCTGTTACTCCTCGTCTGTGCCTCCTCTCTCGAGGCACAGCATGGCGAGCACTTGAGTGTACGCACCATAGATAGCGTCATCGTAACGGCCTCTCGTCGGCTGGCTCCTCGAGGGACGACTCTCACTCGTATTGACACCGTCCTGCTCCGAGAGAGTGTCGTCAGTAGCGTAGCCGATATACTCGCTCGCTCTACCTCTATCTTCATCAAGAGCTATGGGCGAGGTACTATGGCGACCGCCTCCTTTAGAGGCACTTCACCCTCGCATACCCTAGTGCATTGGAATGGCCTCAAGCTCAATTCGCCCATGCTGGGGCAGGTCGATTTCTCCCTCATCCCTGCCTTCATGGTCGATGAGATGACCCTATGGCATGGGGCGAGCTCTACAGAGGTGGCTTCGGGGGGCTTGGGAGGAGGTATTACTCTAGTCAATAGTCCTATACAGAGGCGTGGGCATAGCCTGCATACGACACACAGCCTAGGTAGCTATGCCACCTACGATGGCTTCGTCCGATACAGCTACGGAGGTCAGCGTTGGAGCTCTAGCACACGGCTTCAGCTTTCGCGCTCTGCCAACGACTTTGAGTATCGCAACCTCTCCAAAGTCAATCTCGATGATGATGGGTCGGTACGTGACGAATACGAGATCTCTCGCAACCGCAACTCGAGCTATCGCGACCTGCACTTGATGCAGGAGCTCTACTACAGCCCCTCCTCCTCCCAGCATTGGTCCCTTTTGGCATGGCTAACCGATTCGGATCGAGGTGTCCCCATGCTCCTAAGCGACCAGAGGCTAGAGAGTCAGCACCGCACTCAGCAGAGCGAGCAGAGCCTACGTAGCCTACTTGCCCATAGCCTAACCATGCCCCAGTTGTCGCTTCGTACTCACCTAGGCTACACCTATACTCATCTGCTCTACACCTATCGCCATAGTGCCTCGGGCGTAGAGCATCTAGCTACCTCTGCCAATAGTTACATCCACTCGCTAGTGGCAGCCTCCCAAGCCGACTATCAGCTACTGCGCTTGCTAAGCCTAGGAGCGAGCCTTGAGCTTAGCCACCATAGTGTCGATAGCTGGGAGCGTATCACGCGCACAGGCTATCCTGCTAATCGCCTAGAGGCGATGGTCTCGCTACGTATGCGCTGGAGGCCTGCCGAGCGCGCGTCGCTCTCAGCTCGCCTGCGTAGAGAGCTACATGGCCGGTCACTAGGCCCTCTGCTAGCCTCTGCCTTTGGCGATTATCTGCTGGTACCTCGCTATGGGCTACGACTCAAGGGCTCTATCGGATACAATTATCGTGTTCCTACGCTCAATGACCTCTACTTCCAGCCCGGAGGAAATAGCGACCTAAAGCCAGAGAGGAGCCTATCCTACGACCTCGGACTAGAGGGAGAGCTAAGGCCTCGACATGGGCTTTGGCAGCTAAGAGGCGAGGCTACTGTGTACAATTCGTACATCAAGGATTGGATCTTGTGGCTACCTACCTTCAAGGGCTACTGGACGCCTCTCAATGTGCGATCGGTACACAACTATGGTCTAGAGCTCAAAGCACACAGCACGCTTCGCCTAGGCGACTGGCATCTATGGCTCGATGCTGGTTGGAGCTACAACAGGGCTGTTAATAGAGGCGATCGTATTGGCTCGGCCGATCGCTCTCAGGGCGAACAGCTTGCCTACACCCCCGAGCGCCTAGCTTCTCTACAGCTACGCCTCTCGTGGCATCGACTATTGCTTAGCTACAAGTATCATTACTATAGCGAGCGCTATACGACTACGGCCTCTCGCCTACAGCTACCCTATACACGTATAGGTGCCTACCACATGAGCGACCTCGCCCTTGAGTACAGCACCCCGACACGCTGGGGTGAGCTTGCTCTCAAAGTATCGATACACAACCTCCTCGACGAAGAGTACGTCTCGGTGCTTAGCCGTCCGATGCCCCGACGTCACTATAGCCTCTCGGTGAGTTTCGTCCCTCGGCTATAGCCCTCTACGCCGAGGGCTACTAGTGTGGCTAGCAGTGCCACTCGCTCCGAATAGTGCTCGCTCTAGCTCGGGGCGACCTATGCGCCGTAATGCCTGTGCTATCTTGCTCCTCTGGGCAGGCTGATACCAGAAAAAGAACTGATGCTGAGCAACCTTCTGCGCCTCGGTGATCGCTGTAAAGACCGGCTCCATAGTATAGGGGTGAATGCCTGTATAGTAGATCTCTGTAGCCAGCGTCATGGGGGTAGGGGTGAAGTCTTGGATCTGCTCAAGCCGAAAGCCTAGTTTCTTAGTCTCTACAGCCAGCTCGGCCATATCCTCCTCGGTGCAGCCAGGATGGCTACTGATGAAGTAGGGAATAAGCTGTTGGTTGAGCCCTTCCTCCCTATTGACTTGGTCAAAGAAGCGCTTAAACTCGTGAAAGAGCCGAAACGAAGGTTTGCGCATGAGGTTGAGCACCCTATCACTCGTGTGCTCAGGAGCTACCTTGAGGCGTCCTGATACATGCTTGGCTACGAGGTCGCGGGCATAGATGAGAGCATTGTCGCGCAGGTGGCTATCCTTGTATGCTCCGAGCAGTAGGTCGTAGCGAATACCACTCGATATGAAGCTCTTATTGACCTTGGGATGGCAGTCTATCTGACGTAGGAGTTTGGTCAGAGGGGCATGGTCGGCATTGAGATTGGTACAGATATTGGGGTGGATACAGCTGGGGCGTCTACACTGGGCGCAGATAGAGAGGTCTTTGCCCTGCATGGCGTACATATTGGCCGAGGGGCCACCGACGTCGCTCAGGTAGCCCTTGAAGTCGTCCATTTGGGTAATGGCATCTACCTCCTTGAGGATCGACTGTGGGCTACGGCTAGCCACAAACTTGCCCTGATGCGCACTGATCGTGCAGAAAGCACAGCCTCCGAAGCATCCTCGGTGCATATTGACCGAGTGCTTGATCATCTCGTAGGCCGAGAGCTTCTTGCCTCTATAGCGAGGATGAGGGAGACGCGTATAGGGGAGGTCAAAGCTCGCGTCTATCTCCTGGCTCGTCATGGGGGGATAGGGGGGATTGACGACCACGACCCGATCGCCTACGGCCTGTAGGATGCGCTGGGCCTGCATCATATTGCTCTGCGTCTCGATGTGTCGGAAGTTGGCCGCTTGTTTGCGCTTGTCTCGTAGGCATTCTTCGTGCCCGAAGAGCACTATATCTTTGTCGTTCGCCACTAGCTCCTGACGAGGGATGAGGTAGGCTGTCTGACGCAGGTCTTTGATTTGCCCAAAAGGCTCACCCGCTTGTAGACGCTCGACGAGCTCGCGTAGAGGCTGCTCGCCCATGCCATAGACGAGGAGATCGGCCTTGGACTGTGCGAGGATACTAGGCATTAGCCTATCGCTCCAGTAGTCGTAGTGCGTTAGTCGGCGTAGGCTCGCCTCGATACCACCGAGGACGATAGGGGTGTCGGGGAAGCACTGGCGTATGCACTCGGCGTAGACGATCGAGGGGTAGTCGGGGCGCATATCGTTGCGCCCATCGGGTGTATAGGCATCCTCGCTACGCATACGTTTGCGCGCTGTGTAGCGATTGACCATCGAGTCCATGACACCCGCCGAGACGCCAAAGAATAGGCGTGGTCGCCCCAGCTTGCGAAAGTCGCGCAGGTCGTCTCTCCAGTTGGGCTGTGGCACTATGGCTACGCGTAGCCCCAGCGACTCGAGATACCGCCCTACGACGGCATTGCCAAAGCTCGGGTGATCGACATAGGCATCGCCCGAGAATATGATGACGTCCAGCTCGTCCCACCCACGTGCCTCGACCTCCTTCTTGCTAATCGGGAGCCACTGAGACGACTGACGATGATATTCGTTTTGCTTCATTCTGTCTGCATAACAACGAAGGGATTGCATTGGGTTGCAATCCCTTCATAGCTTAGTGTGGAGATGCGGGGGGTTGAACCCCGGTCCAAACACGGAACTAATTCGCTTTCTACATGTTTAGTCTCTCTCTCGATTGTCGGGGTTTGGCTACGGCAGAGACAACCATTCCATACCCTTATCCCTCTAAATCTAGCTCGCTATAGAGGAGGTCTAGCGAGCGATCCTCGATACTACGGCACCACCATATCCACTCGCCTCAAGGCGTGGGCTAGCGGGGTGATGTCTTGTCGCTGCGGAATTGTCGCTGCGATTAAGCGTTAGTCTACTGTGCTTCGACTACGCAGCAAGAGCGTAATTGTTTTCGCCAACTAAAAAGTTCGATGTCCGAGATTATAGTGCTGGGCACCCACGCACTACATGCTTACCAATCACTTCGTCGCGCTGTCAAAGCCAATTCATCCCCAAGTGTTGATGCCACAAAGGTAAGCATTATATACGAGACTGTCAATACCCCACACTGTCTAGTGTCCGCAAGGAGTGCCCTAGGCGGATATTGAATGATCGCCTCGGTCGATATTCAATATCCCCTAGGGCGGACGCATTTTACCCCTAGGGCGAACACCCCGTTCGCCCTAGGGGTACCACCTCGTTCACCCTAGGCTTTTTGAGAGGGCTACACACGTTACTAGCATGCAGCCTACGATGGCTTCCTCTGCAATGGGAGGGAGACAATGAAGTGGACCTAGTTTCAGACTATGCTATCCTCGGGATACTAACATTGGCTGATCACTAGCCCCATCCCTCCCACATTCACTAGCATCAGATGAGAGCGATTGCTCTCGACCGACTGCCCCAAGGGCGTGATGATCGAGAGGAAAAGGGTGGCGAAGCCTAGTGCCCTAGTCGCTCCAGGGTGTTTAGGGGGGTAAGATGAAGGGCGTGATGGGCTGGTAGGATTTGACTGGCGGAGGGCAATTGACTATCTTTGTATGGCGCAATGATAGCGCGCCCGAATGTAACCCCCTTTGTACCCAACTAGATGGAGCCCTTCGTACACCTGCACGTACACTCGCAGTTCTCTCTCCTCGATGGCCAAGCCTCGGTAAACAGCCTCGTAGACAAGGCAATCAAGGATGGTATGCCGGGTATAGCCCTGACCGATCATGGGGCTATGTTCGGTATCAAGGAGTTTTTCAACTATGTCAAGAAGAAAAATTCCGAACCCCTCAAAGCCGTCAAAGCTCTCGAGAAGGAAATCAAAGCCCTCGAAGCTGAGCCTACGGTAGCACCTGAGCGCGTGGCAGAGCTCGAGCAGGCTCTGACAGAGGCGCGTGGGCGTGTCTTCAAGCCTATACTAGGCTGTGAGGCCTACTGTGCCAAGCGACATCGCACACTCAAGGAGAATAGTGCCTCGGCTCCCGACCCCTACAAGCCTAGTCGATCGATCGATAGTAGCGGCTGGCACCTCGTGCTCATGGCCAAGAACCTCAAAGGCTACAAGAACCTCATCAAGATGGTATCGTACTCCTGGACAGAAGGCTACTACTATCGTCCACGTATCGATAAGGAGTTGCTAGAGAAGTATCACGAGGGTATCATCGTATCATCGGCATGCCTTGGGGGAGAGATACCACAGCATATCATCAATGGGCGCATCGATCTAGCCGAAGAGAGTATCTTGTGGTTCAAAGGCATATTTGGCGAGGATTTCTATCTCGAGATACAGCGCCACAAGACCGACAACCCCCTAGGCAACGCAGAGATCTACGAGGAGCAGGTACGGGTCAATCGCATCATCCTAGAGCTGGGAGAGAAGCTCGGCGTCAAGGTGATAGCCACCAATGACGTGCACTTCGCCAACGAGGAGGATGCAGAGGCGCACGACCGCCTTATCTGTCTCAGTACAGGCAAAGATCTCGATGACCCCAAGCGCATGCGCTACAGCAAGCAAGAGTGGCTCAAGACGACGGCCGAGATGAACGCTATATTTGCCGATGTCCCCGAGACCCTACGCAATACCCTAGAGATCCTCGACAAGGTGGAGCTCTATAGCATCGACGACGATGCTCTAATGCCCGACTTTGCCATTCCCGAGGGCTTCGAGAGTGCAGACAGCTATCTGAGGCACCTCACCTATCTCGGTGCTGAGCGCAAGTATGGAGCCGATGGGATCACAGCCGAGATACGTCAGCGCATCGATTTCGAGCTCGAGACGATACAGAAGATGGGCTTCCCTGGCTACTTCCTTATCGTTCAGGACTTCATCGCTGCTGCTCGTCAGATGGGAGTATTCGTAGGGCCAGGGCGCGGATCGGCTGCTGGCAGTGCCGTTGCCTATTGCCTCAACATCACGGATATAGATCCGATCAAGTACGACCTCCTATTCGAGCGTTTTCTCAACCCCGATCGTATCTCTATGCCCGATATAGATATTGACTTCGACGATGACGGCCGTGCAGACGTGCTCAAGTGGGTAACAGATAAGTACGGCAAAGAGCGTGTGGCACACATCATCACCTATGGTACCATGGCCACCAAGAGCAGTATCAAGGACGTGGCACGTGTGCACAAACTACCACTAGCCGAGAGCGATAGACTGACCAAGCTAGTCCCCGATCGTATCGAGGGAGTCAAGAAGATTACTCTGGGCGTAGCTATAGAGCACGTCCCTGAGCTCAAGCAGGCATCTATCAGTGCCAATCCGCTTGTCAGCGAGACGCTCAAGTATGCACAGGCCCTAGAGGGCAATGTGCGCAATACAGGCGTACATGCCTGTGGTATCATCATCGGCAAGACTGATATTAGCGATATCGTGCCGATCAGCACAGCCACGGACAAGGTAACGGGCGAGGATATGTTGGTTACCCAGTACGAAGGTTCGGTGATCGAGGAGACAGGGCTTATCAAGATGGACTTCCTAGGGCTCAAGACGCTCTCTATCCTCAAGGAAGCCCTAGCCAACATCAAGAAACGGCATGGTATCGAGATCAATATCGATACCATACCGCTGGACGACAAGAAGACCTACGAGCTCTATAGCGAGGGCAAGACGGTGGGGACGTTTCAGTTCGAATCGGCTGGTATGCAGAAGTATCTACGCGAGCTACAGCCTACGACCTTTGAGGATCTCATCGCCATGAATGCCCTATATCGCCCTGGGCCTATGGAGTATATCCCCGACTTTATCGCTCGCAAGCATGGCCGTACACCAATATCGTACGATCTCCCCTGCATGGAGCGCTATCTCCGCGATACGTATGGCATCACGGTGTACCAAGAGCAGGTCATGCTGCTCTCGCGCGAGATAGCCGACTTCACTCGAGGCCAGAGCGATACACTGCGCAAGGCCATGGGTAAGAAGCTCGAGGATAAGATGAACGAGCTCAAAGCCCTCTTCCTCGAGGGTGGGAGCAAGAATGGATACGATACCAAAACGCTGGAGAAGATCTGGGCCGACTGGGCCAAGTTCGCCAGCTATGCCTTCAACAAGAGCCACGCCACCTGCTACAGCTGGGTAGCCTATCAGACTGCTTATCTCAAGGCCAACTATCCGAGTGAGTATATGGCAGGAGCCTTGAGCCGCAACCTCAACAACATCACCGAAATCAGTAAACTGATGGATGAGTGCCGGGCGATGAATATCAAGGTGTTGGTGCCCGACATCAACGAATCGGAGCCCAAGTTTTCGGTCAATAAGCAGGGCGATATTCGCTTTGGTCTCAGTGCCATCAAGGGGGTGGGAGGCTCAGCTATCGACAGCATCATCTCCGAGCGCGAGACCAACGGACTCTACAAAGATGTGTACGACTTCATGGAGCGTACCAACCTCTCCTCGTGCAATAGGAAGACGCTCGAGAGCCTTATCTACTCAGGGGGCTTCGATAGCTTCGGCATCGAGCGCGAGGTGTATTTCCTCCCTATGCCCGAGGGGCGTACCGAGGAGACCTTCCTCGGAGCTCTAGTGCGCTACGGGAGCCTAGTGCAGGAGGACAAACATGTGCGTACCAACTCTCTCTTCGGGGCCGATGATGAGGCGATGCAGATACCTCGCCCTCAGCCCCCCATCCTCCAAGGGGAGATTAGTAACTTAGAGCGTCTATCGCGAGAGCGCGACCTCGTGGGGCTCTACCTCTCATCCAATCCTCTAGCACCCTACAGGGTGATCCTCGACTACTACTGCAATAGCAAGGCTGAGACGCTGAGCGAGGGTCGCTTTGCCGAGGGACAGCAAGTCGTCTTCGGAGGGGTGGTCGCCAAGGCCTTCAAGGGCACGACCAAGCGTGGAGATCCCTTTGGACGTCTCTCGATAGAGGATACCACGGGGACCTATGAGCTAGCCCTCTTCAAGAAGAATTATCTCGACTATGCCCAGTACTTCGTCGAGGGGCTATTTTTGCTGATTAGGGCCACAGCGGTGCCACGCCCCTTCCAGCCCGATGAGCTAGAGCTACAGATCGCACAGATAGAGCTCCTCAACGAGGTACGTGATACGCTCGTTGCCGAGGTGGAGATCACTATGCCGGTAGAGCAGGTCGATGAGACTACGATCAACGACCTTGAGGTTCTGCTGTCGAACAATCATGGGCCAGCGGTGTTATCTCTTAGAGTCGTAGATGCTCAAGAGCAGAGCGAGGTGGCCATGCGCTATGAGGCGCATACGATCACCCCCACGATACAGCTCCTAGAGTACTGCGAGCAGCAGGGATACAAGTTTGCAGTCAAGTAATATTCACATATATAAGCAGTCATAGTATGGCATTACAGATCACAAGTGAAAATTTTGAGGCTCTTCTAGCCGACGGCAAGCCTCTAGTGGTAGACTTCTGGGCTACATGGTGTGGCCCTTGCCAAATGATAGGTCCATCTATCGAGGCTCTCGCTACCGAGTACGAAGGACGCGCCAACATCGGTAAGTGCAACGTCGATGAGGTCGAGGACCTCCCTGGTCGCTTCGGGGTGCGCAATATCCCCACGATCCTTTTCTTCAAGAATGGAGAGCTAGCTGGCAAGCTGGTAGGGGCACACCCCAAGGATGCTATTCAGAAGGCTATCGACGAGCTACTCTAGCCTAGGCTACTCGGCCAATGATATTGAGGGGCTATGCTTCCGCTAGGGAGAGCATAGCCCCTGTCTCATGACCCTCTCGTATAGGAGATTGTCTCGATTGGAAACGCTTTTTGGCGATATAGGTGCGAGATACCAGAAAAAAATCGTTACTTTGTGTCCTAATTGACAACTAGCATTGAGGGTGAATTTAGTAATTGACCAAGGCAATACAATCTGCAAGATTGCAGTTTTTAAGGAAAACGACCTCCTAGAGGTGCTCTCCGTGGCTACACCTACACGAGAGGATCTACAGGATGTTGTGGGGCGTTTCCCTAGCCTTGAGGGTGCTATATACAGCTCTGTGGGTGCTAGGGAAGACGAGACGCCACTACACCTTGGGGAGCTGTTTGCTGAGCCTGTAGTCGTGGGAAGCGATACCCGAGTGCCTCTAGAGGTGCTCTACGATCGTGAGGCTCTCGGTAGCGACCGGCTAGCAGCGGCTGTCGGAGCTTACTACCTGGCAGGTGGGGCACGTGAGATCTTGGTGATAGATGCAGGCACTGCGATTACCTACGAGCGCATTACAGCCTCAGGGGTGTATCTAGGGGGCAACATCTCTCCAGGGCTACACATCCGCTTCAAGGCGATGCATCAGTTCACGAGCAGACTACCTCTAGTAGATGATGTACCCCTGAGTCGCGGCTTTGGCACCACGACAGTCGATGCCATGGCTAAGGGCGTTCTTGAGGGGCTATGCTATGAGGTAGGCGGATACATAGAGGAGCTCCGTAGTCAGCATAGCGATGCCGTAGTCTACCTAACTGGTGGTGATGCCCCCGAGATAGCCGCAGGGATCAAGCAAGACATAGAAATAGTGCCAGACCTAGTACTATATGGTCTGAACCAAATATTAGAGTACAAGAATAGATGCTAAAGACATTATTGAGCATGACTAAGCTCGGGCGTGTGCGCCTCGTGGTCGGTAGCCTACTGTCTGTGGCGGTGCTAGGCACAGCCACAGGGCAGAACAATAGTGATCGCTCTCCCTATAGCCGCTTTGGCTACGGCTCATTGTCGAGCCAAGCGACGGCTGGCAGTAGGGCTATGGGAGGGCTGAGCCAAGGTCTGCGAGACGGGCTGACGATCAACCCTGGCAATCCAGCATCCTATACGGCTGTAGACTCCTTGACCTTCATCATGGATCTGGGTCTGTCTGCGCGCCTCTCGCGCCTTTCAGAGGGTAATAGTGCAGACAATCGCCTCCTAGGCAACCTCGAGTATGCCACGCTTATCTTCCCTCTGAGCAAGCGTATGGCGATGAGTGCTGGCATAATGCCTCTAGCGACCACGGGCTATACCTTCGGGAGCTACGCCACAATGGGTGGCGATACCAACGATACGCAGTACCTGCGCTCGTATAGTGGTAGCGGTAGCTACAACAATCTCTATCTAGGTATCGCAGGTCGTGTATTGGGAGGGCTTCATCTCGGGGTCAATGCCTCTTACCTCTTCGGGCACACAGAGCATCAGCGCAAGGTAATCTATACTACTGCCACGGCGCTCAACCCTGTGTACAATAGCCGACTGCACCTGAGAGGCTTCAAGGTGGATCTAGGAGTCCAATATGAGCTCAAGCTCGACACTGCCTCGATGCGCTCTATCGTCGTCGGGGCAACACTGACCCCAGGGTACAGCTTCCGCTCAGAGCAGGCTATTCTCCGCCAGAATATTACCTCCTCGGCCGTAGTCGAGACCCTTCAGAATGATACTATCAGAGGTGGCAACTATACGATGCCTCTGAGCGTAGGCTTTGGTGCCTCTTATCGCATAGCGAATAAACTCATGGTCGGTGCCGATGTCCAATATAGAAAGTGGACACAAGCCAAGTACGATGCCCTAGAGGCTACGTTCCAAGATCAGTGGAAGGTGATCCTAGGGGGTGAGTGGACGCCCGACTATCGTGCTCGTAGCCCTTGGAGGCGTGCCAAGTATCGCCTTGGGCTCAGTGCTGGCAACTCGTACCTCCAGGTACCATCGCCCTCGGGAGCTTTGGCAGGCTATACCGAGCTCGGAGCTTCGCTGGGGATTAGCTTCCCCCTTGTCGATAGGCGATCGGCAGTCAACTTTAGCCTAGAGTACAAGCACCTACAGCCACGTGTATCGGGCATGGTCAAGGAGCAGTACATCGGGGCTACGATCGGGATCGTTTTCAACGAGAGTTGGTTCCGCCAAGCCCGTGTCCACTAAAGAGAGAGTAAACAGAATACAATCATCGGATAAAGTTAACAAACAATGAAACTGAACAGATCTATCCTAGCCCTAGCTGCAGGTCTCTTCGCTACCTCAGCAATGGCGCAGACAGGAGCCGCATCGGGTACACCCTATGGCTCTGGTCAAGACAGTGTGCGCTGCCGCCAAAACCTCAGCCTCTTCAGCAGCTATGCCAAGAACGAGAGCTATCAAGATGCTTATGAACCTTGGCGGGCTGCTTACAAGGAGTGCCCTGCTAGTAGCAAGAATATCTACATATATGGTGCGCGTATCCTCAAGTGGAAGATCGAGCAGGAGAAGGATGCCACCAAGCGTCAGGCTCTGGTGGATGACCTGATACAGCTCTACGACGACCGTGCCAAGTACTACGGCGATGATGCTCGCCATGGTATCGATATGATCACAAGCAACAAGATCACAGACTATCTAGCCGTGTATGGCGACAAGGCCGACTATGCCAAGGTGTACGATTGGGCCAAGGCTGCGATAGCGAAGACACAGGCGCAGACGTACCCACAGCTCTTCAACTACTTCACCTATGCTTCTCAGGTACTAGCCCGTGCCGATGAGAAGCGTATCGAGACGTACATCAACGACTATCTGCAGACCTCCGACTACCTCGATAAGCAGTATGCTAGTGCCGAGGGCAATGAGAAGCTACAGCAGAGCATCGAGGCCAACAAGTCTGTGATCGATCAAGCATTCGCTGGTAGTGGCCTAGCTGGCTGTGACATCCTCGAGAAGGTCTACACTCCCGAGAAGGTTGATGCGCACAAGGATGATAAGGCCTTCCTAGAGACGACCTGCAACCTCTTCGTAAGTGCTGGTTGCGACCATCCGGTGTACTTCCAAGCTGCTCGCCACCTCTTCGCTATCGAGCCTAGTGCTAAGGCGGCTATGGGGCTGGCTGGTAAGGCTGTTCAGGATCGCAACTATAGCGAGGCAACGGACTACCTACAGAAGGCTATCCAGTATGCTACCAACAACAGCGACAAGCTCAAGTGCTACGAGCTCATGGCATCTATTGCCCTACAGCAGGGCAACCATGGTGCTGCTCGCTCGGCAGCCAACAGTGCCCTCGCACTCAACCCCAAGAGTGGCCGTAGTATGATCATTCTGGCGCGCACTATCGGCAGTGCTGCTGACAACATCTTCCCCTCGGACAAGGTGAAACAGCGCTGTGTGTACTATCTCGTGATAGATCGCCTACAGGCAGCAGTGAGCGCTGACCCCAGTGTAGCCCGTGAGGCCAACAGCCTTATCGCCCAGTATCGTGGCATGCTACCCTCACAGGCCGACATCTTCATGCACCCCGAGCTAGAGATCGGCAAGAGCTTCACGGTGCCTGGCTACGGTACTACGACTATCCGCTAATCGTGTCGATGATGGACGACCACGATTCGACTACCTCTCCACAGGAGAGCCCCCGCAGCTGGTCTATGCAGACTAGGCGGGGGCTCTCTGCCTTTGTGTCGCTAGCCATCTGCCTCTTGGTGAGCATGCTACTCGGTACGAGCTGTAGCAAGAGCAAGGTGGCGCGCGAGCACCTAGGCATCGATATGGACTCGGCCTACATGATGCTGACGCGCGATGTTGATATGCTCGTAAGCGACTCGGGACAAACACGCTACCGCATGACAGCCCCCGTGTGGATCATCTACGACCGACCCGACCGCAAGGAGTGGCTATTCCCCGAGAGCCTGCGTATGCGCAGTGTCGATAGCCTCAACCCCGGCAATGAGCTAGTGTGGGCAGACACAGCGCACTACTATGTAGATCGAGACGAGTGGTACCTCGTAGGCAATGTACGTATCCATGGCCTCAAGGGGGAGCGTCTCTATAGCAAGAGCCTGCACTGGCTACGCAAAGAGCGCCGTCTGTACTCCAATGATAGTACTTACTTCTATGCCGATGGCAATGAGCAGCGTGGAACACGCTTTGAGGCTGCCGACAACCTAAGCTGGTACAGCGTCTACAACATCAGTGGCGACCTGCGTATCAAGGACGAGCCACCTACTGGGGCACCCGACTCTACGGCTAGCTCTACTCCTCGCCCTACTGCTCCATAAGACACTATGCTCTATCTGTATATCCTCATTACGCTGATCTTCTCGGCCTTCTTCTCTGGTACCGAGATCGCCTACCTCTCGGCCGACAAGCTGCGCCTAGAGCTAGACCGCACCCGTGGAGGGCTAGTGGGCAAGATCCTAGACCTCCTCTACAAGCGTCCCGATCGCTTCATTACCACGATGCTACTAGGCAACAATGTAGCTCTAGTACTCTATGGTATCCTCATGGCGACGTTGCTTGAGCCTACGCTACGGCTCTTTACCGATAGTGATATGGTCATCTTGATACTACAGTCGGTGATCGGCACTATCATTATACTCTTTACGGGGGAGTTCATCCCCAAGGTAATCTTCCGCACCAATCCCAACGTGGCGATGCGCCTCTTCGCTGTGCCCATCGTCATTATTTACGCCCTGCTCTTCCCCTTCGTCTATATCATCAATGCCATCTCCAAGACCTTGCTCTACCTCGTGGGGCAACGTAGCCAGACGACTATCAGCACGACGCTCTCCACGGGCGATCTGGAGCACTATCTGCTGAGCAATCATGCTCGCGATGGACGCAGCGAGGTAGAGAGCGAGGTCAAGTTCATACAGAATGCAATCAGCTTCCCCTCACTACAGGTGCGCGACTGCATGATACCGCGCAACGAGATAGTGGGAGTGGAGGTACGTATGCCTATGAGCCATCTCGAGGAGAAGTTTGTGCGCACAGGGCTAAGTAAGCTGATCGTCTATCGAGAGAATATCGATGAGGTGATCGGCTATATACACTCGAGCGAGATGTTTGGCGATGAGAACTGGAGCGAGCGCATCGTACCAGCTATCTTCGTGCCCGAGAGCATGTATGCCAGCAAGCTTATGAAGCAATTGATGCAGCGCAAGCGCAGTATCGCCATCGTCATAGACGAGTTAGGAGGTACGGCTGGTATGGTTACACTGGAGGATGTCGTAGAGGAGATCTTCGGAGATATCGAGGACGAGCACGATCGCCAGAAGCGTGTCTGCAAGCGAGTAGACGACCACACCTTCATCCTTAGCGGCCGCCTAGAGCTCGATGACCTCAACGACCGCTATGACCTCGACTTCCCCGAGGACGAGGACTTCATGACTATAGCAGGGCTAATCCTGCATCACCACCAGAGCATCCCTCAGGCAGGAGAGGTGATAGTGATCGATGACTGGCGGTTTGAGATCTTGCGCTCTACTGCTACCAAGATAGTGCTAGTACGGCTCACCCTAGCCACCTAGTGCCACGACTACGTACAAGTAATAACGATATAACGAAATGTATCAGCATCAGCTACAAGCCATCTCGCCCATTGATGGGCGTTATCGTAGGCAGGCCGAGCCTTTGGCGGCCTTCTTCTCGGAGGAAGCTCTCATCCGCTATCGCGTCCGTGTAGAGATCCTCTACTTCATAGCCCTAAGTAAGGAGATACCTCAGCTCCGAGGTCTGATCGAGCGCGTCGGTGAGGACAAGCTACACGCTATCTACCGCGACCTCTCTACTGCCGATGCACAGAGCATCAAGGATATAGAGGCGGTTACCAATCACGACGTCAAGGCTGTGGAGTATTTTATCAAGCAACGCTTTGACGAGCTGGGTATCGCCGATGAGCAGGAGTTTGTCCACTTTGGCTTGACGTCGCAGGACATCAACAACACGGCCTTTCCACTCATGATCCGAGAGGCTCTGCACACAGTGTATATGCCAGTGCTACAGAGTATCATAGCCGATCTACATGCCTTCGCTACGGAGTGGGCCGATATACCGATGCTCGCACGCACCCACGGCCAGCCAGCTAGCCCCACACGTTTGGGCAAGGAGATAGCGGTCTTCGTCTACCGCCTCGAGGAACAGGTCAAGACGCTTGAGGCTGTACCATTTGCTGCCAAGTTTGGTGGAGCTACGGGCAACTTCAATGCTCACCGAGTGGCTTATCCCCAGCACGATTGGCTGGCTTTCGCTACGTCTTTCGTCGCCTCTATGGGTCTCTCTCGTGAGTCGCTCACTACACAGATCTCCAACTATGATCACCTAGCGGCCCTCTTTGATGCCCTCGAGCGTATCAATGTCATTCTTACCGATCTAGCTCGTGATATGTGGATGTACATATCGATGGACTACTTCAAGCAGAAGATCAAGGAGGGCGAGGTAGGCTCGTCCGCCATGCCCCATAAG
>JBHACB010000077.1:0-7122 GCA_041854325.1 Porphyromonas sp. | reverse complement strand
GCACTATCGGGTATATACGTACTGTAGCTCTGCCGCGCTCAACTTGCAGGGCTGCGGTCAGGTGGAGTTTGTTTCGCTCAAGCCCTCTGACAGCCCACCCTTTCTAGACGAGACGTATGCTCTGCTGGCTAGGCTTGGTGTGCGGGTCGAGCGAGTTGAGGTCGAGGGGTTCCCTACATAGGGAGAGCGTGGCTACCGAGGTAGAGGAAGACCATGCCGATGAGGATGAGTAGCAGGTCTAGAGCCTTGCCACGGAGGTTGCGTTCGCCGAAGAGTATCGCCCCACAGGCAAAGGACACCAGTACACTGCCCCGACGTATCATAGAGACTACCGAGATCATGGCTTCGCTGTCGGTGAGCGCCATGAAGTAGGCGAAGTCGGCGATAGAGAGGAGGGTGGGGACGAGTACTAGGGCCCACGTCCAGCGCATAGGCTCGTGTCCAGGCTTGCGTTGCCAGAGGATGTAGAGTACGGGGCACATGATGAGGACTTGATAGAGGTTGTACCACGCCTGTACCAGCATAGGCTCGAGCTGGGTCAGTAGATACTTGTCGTATAGCCCACTCGTTGCTCCGAGCACTGCCGAGCCGAAGATACAGAGCACCCAGCGATCGTGTACGAAGTCGATCCCCTCCTTCTTGCCCGACCTACTGAGGAGGAATAGTGAGGCGATAGCTAGGCCAACGCCAATCCATTGGTAGAGATTGAGCCGTTCGCCGAAGATGAGCATAGCACCAACGAGTACCATGACGGGGCGTGTGGCATTGATCGGGCCGACGAGAGTGATAGGTAGATGCTTGAGCCCCATATAGCCTAGGAGCCACGCCAGTAGGACGATGACCGACTTGACGAAGATCAGCCCATGTACCTCGAGTGCCACCCGAGGCACATACCAGATGCTACCCTCGAGCACCTCGGGGACGAGATACGAGATGATGATGAAGGGGGCGAATAGCAGGCTCGCCAGTAGGGTAGTGAAGAAGAGTACCAGTAGGACGGCATTGTGCCGTAGGGCTTGCTTCTTGGCCACATCGTAGAGCCCGAGCACTAGGGCCGAGGAGAAGGCTAATATGAGCCACATAGTCGTAGTGAGTAGTATTGTTTGTCTTAGTCGGATGCTACAAAGGTACACATTCTGCCCTAGGGTGTTGGCATCACTAGGCTTAGGGGAGGCTAGGAGAGAGAGGAGAGGTCGATCGATATTGTGCGCACAGATGTGTAGAGGTTGGCTATATTTCGCTACCTTTGTGTATCGAAACGTGGTGTGGTATGAGCCAAACATTAGAGATAGATATTGCCAAAATCGTCGAGAGCAAGGCCAAAGTCAAGCTCCCGCGGTGGGGGGCGCGTCTGCTACAGCGTCTGATCCATGAGCGCGAGATCAACGACATCCTGCGTCGGCATGGCGATAAGAGTGGGTATGCCTTTTTGGAGGCTCTGCACGAGGAGTTTGACGTGCAGGTTCGCTGGCTCAATCCCGAGACCTTGCCTGCCGATGGGCGGGCTATCTTCGTCTGCAACCATCCACTAGGTGCGTTCGATGGTATCGGTATATCGTATCTACTACACCAGATGTATGGCGATGTGCGTTATATGGTTAATGATATGCTGTATCATCTCAAGCCTCTGCAGCCGGTCTTCCTCCCTGTCAATACGTATGGGGCACAGCGCCGCGAGAGCGTGGAGCAGATACAGACCATTATGCAGAGCTCTATCCCTGTGGGTACATTCCCCGCAGGGTACTGCTCTAGGTACTATGGTGGCAGAGTGCAGGACAGAGAGTGGCAGCGCAGCTTCATCGGCCTGGCGACGACCTACGAACGCGATATCGTGCCCCTGCACTTCGTGGGGCGCAACTCTCGCCACTTCTATATCATCGATCGGGTACGCCGTGCTCTAGGGATCAAGTTTGACCTCTGCACGGCTCTGCTCCCCGATGAGATGTTTCGCTCGAGCGGTAAGCGCTTCGACATCGTCGTTGGCGAACCGATACGCTGGCAGAGCCTCGCCACCGATACGGCACGCGCCCAGGACAAGGCAGCGCGTATCCGTGAGCTCTGCTATCAGCTCCCCGAGCAGTACGCCGAGAGGCTAACTATAAACAAGACAAAACGAAACGATGAGTAAGATAGTCGAGCAGCCCATCGCTGCTCCTGTAGATGTAGCGTTGATCCGTCGTGAGCTCACGCAGGATCTCTTCCTACGCACGACCAACAAGGCGGGCAACGAGATCTATATCTTCAAGGCCGCCGATGCTCCGCATACTATGCGTGAGATAGGTCGCCTGCGCGAGGAGGCGTTTCGCTTCTATGGGGGCGGTACGGGCAAGGAGGTCGATATAGATGAGTTTGACACCGATCCCGATGGCTACACCCAGCTCATCGTATGGGACCCCAGCGAGGAGGCTATCCTCGGGGGCTATCGCTTCATTTTCGGCACCGATGTGCGTATCAGTGAGGATGGTCGTCCACATCTAGCCACGGGGGAGATGTTCAACTTTAGTGAGCAGTTCATGACCGAATACCTCCCTCATACGATAGAGCTTGGCCGGTCGTTCGTGTCGCTCCCCTATCAGTCTACGCGTATGGGCTCCAAGAGTATGTTTGCTCTCGACAACCTGTGGGATGGCCTCGGGGCCCTAACTGTGATCAACCCCGATATGAAGTACTTCTACGGCAAAGTAACGATGTATGCCGACTACAACCGTGAGGCGCGCAACCTCATCCTGTACTTCCTCGACAAGCATTTTCACGACCACGAGGGGCTGGTAACGCCTATCGACCCTCTGCCCATCGAGGTAGATCCCGAGCAGATGCGTGAGATGTTCCCCACCGATAGCTTCAAGGCCAACTATCGTACACTCAACAAGTATGTGCGTAGCATCGGTATCAACGTGCCTCCCCTAGTGAGTGCCTATATGTCGCTGTCGCCCGAGATGCGAGTCTTCGGGACGGCGATCAACCACGAGTTTGGCGCAGTAGAGGAGACGGGCATCTTGATAGCCATGGACAAGATCCTTCAGGAGAAGCGTGAGCGACACATACTCTCGTTCTCGATCACCAAGGAGCAAACGAGTCGCCTATGGAGCCACCTCTTAAAACGGGTCGGATTGGCGAGGAGATAGCCTGCCGACTCCTTGAGAGCAAGGGCTATGTGATACGCGAACGCAACTGGCAGTACCGCCACCGCGAGATCGACATCATCGCCCAGCAGGGGAGCGAGCTCGTCTTCGTTGAGGTCAAGGTGCGCACCCTCTCCCCCTGGGGCTCTGCCATGGAGGCTGTCGATGAGTACAAGCGACAGCATATGATAGAGGCTGCCAACTACTACGTGCGGCTCTATCGACTAGCCCTAGCGGTGCGCTACGACATCATAGCGATAGATATATTTCCCGACCGAACCTATACGATAGAGCACGCCGAGCGTGCGTTTTACCCTACGATGCGTCGCCCTAGGACGGGGCGCAGATCACTCAACAAGATACGTAGATGATATGACGACCAAGCTACTATACCGATACCTACCCCTGCTAGCCCTCCTGCTCCTCTGCGCCCTAGAGACCAAGGCTCAGCAAGGTGTGTATGAGGCGTCTCTGCAAGAGGCGAAGAAGGAAGAGGCCTGGATCAGGGGCGACAAGCTCAAGGCCTTTCGCATCACTGGTACAGGCAACCCCGTGCGCGTGGAGATCCCCGACACCATTACGCTAGGCACACATCACATCCTATCGCCCGAGAGTCGTAGCCTAGGCGTGGCCTATGCAGGCAATGCCAACATGCCCTGGCAGAGCAAGATCTTCTTCGATAGGGATGCTCGTCTGCCCGACTTCGTCTATCTCAGTGGCTTTCAGGGTAGGCTCTTCTCACCTCGCGATGTGGCGTTCTACGACACACGTACGCCTTTCACCTTCGTGCACTACCGCAAGAACTTTGCCGATGATATGCTCGAGGACGTCCTCACGGGGACGATGTCCTTCAACCTAGGTAAGGCGATCAACGTAGGGGCTAGTGCCGACTACTCTAGTGCCGATGGCTACTACAACAGCAACCGTAGCCGCAACCTCGACTACCGTATCTTCGGGAGCTTCAGATCCGACAGATACGACCTCTGGGCCTACATCGCCAACGACTACCACCGCCAGGGTGAGAACGCTGGCGTGAGCAATATCGATTATATCCTCAACCCCGACCGCTACAGCAGTAGCCGTGTGCGTATTACCTCCAAGGACGTCCCCGTCTATCTCCCCGACAATCTGCTCTACAACCGTGTCAACGCAGGCCATGCCTTCCTCTCACATCGCTACAAGCTAGGCTATCGCAAGGTGCTCATACCACGTGCCGACACTACTCGGCGTGTGCCCCCTCCCCTGCCAGGGCAGGAGGGACTGACGCCTGCCCCACAAGCCTCAGCTCCGCAAGACTCCACAGTCTTCGTGCCTGTGGGTAGCATCTCGCACCAGGTGTACTACTCCAAGCAACGACGCCACATGGTGTCGCGCCAGTCGGGAAGCCTCTGGGTAGATGTCTTCGGCACCCCTACGGCCAACTTCACCACCGAGACCGATGCCGATGGCAAGACGACCTACACCGTGCTACCCGATGATACGGCTCAGCTCAAGCTACTGCACAATACCATCGCCTTGTCGCTCCTTGAGGGCTTTCGTCCGTGGGTCAAGGCTGGGCTAAGTGCTTACCTGCGCACGGAGAACTACTGGGTGTCGAACCCCAACGCCACGACCAAGGCATACCACAATACCGACAAGTTCTTCTCTGCCTTCGTGGGGGCAGAGCTGGCACGGCGCACAGGCCGAGGGCTCAACTTCGAGCTCAAGGGTGAGCTGGGTCTCCTAGGCAAAGACCTCGGGGCTCTATCGCTCGAGGGCGAGCTGTCGTCGCATTTTCGGCTGATAGGCAGAGAGTTTGCCCTGCGAGCCAATGCACGCCTGCTCAATAGCCGCCCATCGTACTTCGCTGGGCATCATCACGGCACATTCGGCTGGTGGGACAAGGATTTTAGCTTCTCCCGTCGCCTCGAGCTGGGGGGGCGTGTCGATCTCGCTAGCTGGGGAACCTGGGCTGAGCTACGTACGGCCAGCCTGCAAAATCATCTGTACTGGTCGGCCACCGGCGAGGCTCTACAGCATGCACCGCTCATCCAGATGACGATGCTCCGCCTAGGGCATAGCTCGCGCCTTGGTATCCTCGCTTGGCAGGCAGAGGCCGCCTATCAGCTTAGTGGCAATAAGGAGATAATCCCTGTGCCTATGCTTACGGCACGTGCCGATGTGGGGATCGACTTCCTGCTACTCGATGTCTTGCGCATACAGATAGGTGCCGAGGGTTACTGGCATACGGCCTATTACGCACCGTACTATCACCCTGGGGTGATGCAGTTCGTCAATCAGAGCGAGAGCCTAGTGGGAGGCAAGGCTCCGCTACTCAACCTGTATGCCAACTTTAGGCACAAGAATACACGCTTCTACGTCCGGATGTTCAACGTGGGCGAAGCCTTCATGACCAACGACCGCCTCTCGATGCACAAGTATCCCTACAACCCGATGCACCTACAGGCTGGCGTCGTGGTAGACCTTAGGAACTAGAGCCCCTATGCAGACCAGCAAGCGTATTCGCCTCTATGGCGTCCTACTTCTCGTGGCCCTCGTACTCATGGGGCTACTCTATCAGCTGGCACGCCCCTCGGGCGAGCCTCGTATTCGGCTACCACGCGGCTACCTCGAGGTAGCTACCGAGGGCAAGCTACGTATGCTGACCTCATACGATGCCTTCGTGCGCGACTCGCTTGCCGGTGGTCAGCAGGGCATCTACGCTCTAGCGCGACAGATAGGCCAGCGTGCAGGGCTAGAGGTAGAGGTGCTACTCGAGGACAATGATGATACTGCCATGGAGCTACTACGCTCGGGGCGTGTCGATGTTATCGCCAAGCCTATGGTGCGCACAGCTAGCATCGATAGTACCGAGATCGTATGGGTGCAGGACATGACCACAGGCCCCGTCTACCTGGTGCAACGACGCGACTCGCTCACGTACCTCGACAAGCAGCTCGACCTAGCTGGGCGCACCATATACCTGCCGAAGGCAAGCCCTCTGCGCATCTTCATCGATCATCTGTCTGAGGAGATAGGCGACAGCATCCACATCGTGGAGGATCCGCTATACAATACCGAGCAGATCATCATGCGTGTAGCAGCTCGCTCTATCGACTACACACTCTGCTCCGATGCCGAGGCTCAGCACTATCGTCAGCTCTTCGACTCGCTCGACTTCGATCTCCCCGTTAGCTACAGCCTACGACGCGGTTGGCTGATGCGCCGTAGCTCGCCCGACCTTGTCGATAGCCTACGAGCGTGGCTAACACCTCGTTAGCCCTAGTCCCTAAGCAAATGCCCCGAAGCCTCTCCCTCGCAAGGGAGAGGCTTCGGGGCATTTGCTTAGGGGCTCTAGTGTGGCTAGAAGCGGAAGTCGCGCTTACCCTTCTTGATTTCTTCGATGTTGGCTAGGGTGCGCTGGCGTATCCTATCGCTGGGTATATAGCGGAGCTCCTGCTCCATGAGCCGTGGCGCATAGCTCTTGGTCTCTTCGCCAGCATAGTCCTCGATGTACTCGTGCAGGGTCATCAGGGCGTTGGCTGCACAGATGTTGGCTATCTGTCCGCTCTTGGCCAGTGCCATAAATCTATCGCCTGTGCGCCCCTCTCGATAGCATGCTGTGCAGAAGCTGGGGATATAGCCTAGCTTCATCAGCCACGCTACTATCTGGTCGAGGGTGCGTGTATCGCTGAGCTCAAACTGTGCCGAGCTCTCCTCGGGAGCCTCCTCATGCGTATAGCCCCCTACACTCGTCTTGGACCCACCACTGATCTGCGATACCCCTAGGGCGAGGACACGCTCGCGGCTTGCCTGGCTCTCGCGCGTGGAGACGATCATACCAGCGTAGGGCAGGGCTATGCGTAGCACAGCCACGATGTGGGCAAACGTGTCGTCGTCGATAGCATTGGCAAACTGCTCCGTGTCTACACCATCGGCAGGGCAGATGCGAGGGACGCTCACCGTATGAGGGCCTACGCCATAGACTGCCTCGAGGTGCTCGGCATGCATGAGCATGCCT
>JBHACB010000076.1:0-9242 GCA_041854325.1 Porphyromonas sp. | reverse complement strand
GATTAGTTCGATGTTTTTGGCCAAAAACATCGAACCCCCATCCTCGCCCCAAGCAAATAGCCTTAGGAGAGCCTATCCCCCAGCCTCATACCAGCCCCCCCCCCTACCAAGGGAGAGCACCTTCTGTAGCGAGAGAGATATGGAGGAGCCCTAGGTGCTACTCGGGGGGCTTGCCCTTCGAGGGATAGATGTTTTCTAGAGACAGATAGACGATGCCACTGCTATAATTGAGCTCTTTTATTGAAGAAAGGGAGCAAGTATAGGTTTGTTTGGTGCTCAAGTGTGGCTATTTTCATTATCTTTGGCATCAGATTTGGCAAAATAAATAGTGCAACCAATTGAATTTTCATAGATGAGAACAACTAAACTTATTGCCTCCCTCGCCATCGCTGGGCTGATGCTCCTAGGGACAACGGCCGAAGCGCAGGGCAAGCGCAAGGCAACGTGCAAGGGCGTACGCACTACGCAGACGACTACCGACCCCGCCTCACGCATCATCAAGACGCCCGTACCCGTACGCCCTGCAGGGCAGAAGGACGTCCTAGGTCTGCGCCACGACCCCATACCTACGGTACGTGTGGGCTTCATTGGTCTAGGTATGCGTGGCCCCGGTGCCGTGAGCCGCTTCACGCACATTGATGGCGTTCAGATCCAAGCCCTATGTGACATCTACCCCGAGCGTGTAGCCAAGAGCCAAAAGATCCTCGAGAAGGCTGGTAAGCCTCTAGCCACCGAATACAGCGGTAGCAAGGAGGCGTGGAAGCAGCTCTGCGAGCGCGACGACATCGACCTCGTCTACATCGCTACCGACTGGAAGAGCCATGCCGAGATGATGATCTATGCCATGGAGCAGGGCAAGCACGTAGCCTGCGAGGTGCCTGCTATCATGACGCTACAGGAGGCATGGGATGTGATCAACACGGCCGAGCGCACACAGCGCCACTGCATGATGCTCGAGAACTGTGTGTACGACTTCTTCGAGCTCACATCGCTCAACATGGCCCAGCAGGGCCTCTTCGGTGAGGTGCTCAGTGGCAAGGGGGCATATATCCACAACCTCGAGGACTTCTGGCTCGACTACGAGGGCGACTGGCGCTTTCAGTACAACAAGGAGCACCGTGGCGACGTCTATGCTACGCATGGCCTCGGCCCAGTGTGCTTCGCCCTCGATATACACCGTGGCGACAAGATGGACTACCTCGTCTCTATGGACGTGCCAGCCGTTACTATCCCTAAGTATATAGAGAAGATGCGTGGCAAGCCTGTGGGTGAGTTCAAAAATGGCGAGATGACACATACGCTCATCAAGACCAACAAGGGCAAGACGATCTACCTCGAGCACAATGTAGCCTCGTATCGCCCCTACGACCGTATGTTCCAGCTCGTGGGTACCGATGGCTTCGTCAACAAGTACCCTGTGCAGGGTATCTGCCTGCGCCCCACCGAGGAGAATAAGAAGGCCGCCAATCATGAAGATCTCAAGAGCCATGGCTTCGTGAGCGAAGAGACGCGCAAGGCGCTTATGGAGAAGTATATGCACCCCATAGCTCGCGACATCGTCGAGAAGGCCAAGAAGGTCGGTGGGCATGGTGGCATGGACTTCATCATGGACTATCGCCTCATCTACTGCCTACAGCGTGGTCTGCCCCTCGATATGGATGTGTACGACCTCGCTGAGTGGTCGTCGATCGCTGAGCTGACACGTATCTCGCTCGAGAACAATTCGGCTCCCGTAGAGGTGCCCGACTTCACTCGCGGTGCTTGGCAGCGCATCAAGGGGCAGAGCTTTGCCATGTAAGGCGACACGCTCTGCGCTCTGTACCAGTGCCCCAAGGCTAGGGATCGCCCCTGCCTTGGGGCATTGGGGTATGTGTAATTAAACTCTCGCTATGCCTCGTCGTCTAACTCCTATAGGCTATGCCGTATGCCTCTAGGGGAGGAATGTCCACCTGTGGTACATGCCGATGATGCAATAATTCGCGAGGCAGAGCTTTATAATACTAGGTATGATGTTGGCGACAAGGCTCGATAGACTGCGCTGGGCATGCGTCTCAGCTCTATGGCTACTCTGTACCCTCTCCTTGGGGGTGCCGATGGCTTGGTCTGCGCCTATCGATAGCATCCCGAGGCGCAAGCTATCGGCTACCGAGATCCTCTCACTCCGTTTCCAGACCCCTCCCCTGCGCTACTCGCGTAGTGCCCCTGGGGGCATCTTTACCACGAGTCGTAGTGCCCTAGTCTTCGTGGATGGTGATCAGACAGCAGGCTCTATCAGCCTGCCCAAGCCTCTACTGCCTCCACTATCGTCGATGACGACGCGCCGTGCCGAGGTCAAGGCCAAGCCCGTAGAGATGCGCATACTGGGTCGTAGGGTGTACTTCGATCGCGAGGTGCCTCTCTTCACCGTTACTGACCTCACGGGCAGGCAGGTTATCACCCTGCGCAAGGTACGCGAGGCATCGCTCCTCGACCTCCGACCAGGCATCTACCTACTACGCTGTGAGTGGGCAGGCACGCCGACCGTTACGAAGGTCGTACTCAAGTAATCCTTTTGGAGCCTTACGCTCCTCCACATCCATATCCGCAATGAACATTCGACTACTCCTAGCCTCTGCCCTCGCCACGACCTTCCTCCTCGGCTGTGCAGAGCGCACCTCAGCACCTCTAGCCGAGCCTACGCTCATCCCGCTACCAGCCTCGGTATCCCTAGGCTCTAGTGCCTATCAGCTGGGAGCTACCGTACGTGTAGCGCACAGCCTCGACACCTCCAGCCTCGATAGTCTCCAAGCTCTGCTACAGACGAGCCTAGGTGGTAGGGCTGTAGAGTATGTCGATAGCGATGCCGACCTAAGCCTGTGGCTCGACACTACGGCTCGCCTTGCCCCCGAGGGCTATCGTCTGCATGCCTCACAGCAGGGTGTAGCCATAGAGGCCTCCACACTCCAAGGCCTTCGCTACGGCCTACAGACACTACGCCAGCTTACAGATGCACAGGGCCGAGTGTATGAGGCGACTATAGAGGACGCACCTCGCTTTGCCTATCGTGGAGTGATGCTCGATGTATCGCGCCATATGATGAGCAAGGACTATATCCTGCGTCTACTCGATGAGATGGCTCGCCTCAAGCTCAACCGCTTTCACTGGCATCTTGTCGATGGTGGAGGCTGGCGCATGCAGAGCGATGCCTACCCACTACTGACCAAGCGATCGGCTTGGCGCCCTATCAGCGCATGGGACGAATGGTGGGGCAATCGTACCAACCGCCAGTTCGTAGACGAGGGTACACCAGGAGCCTACGGTGGCTACTATACCAAGGATGAGATACGCGAGGTGGTAGCCCATGCCGCACGGCTCGGTATCACCATACTCCCCGAGATAGAGATGCCAGGGCATAGCAATGAGCTCTTTGCCTCGTACCCCGAGCTGTTTTGCCGTAGCGAGTTCGACCCCGATATTACCGATGTGTGTATCGGCAACGAGGCTACCTTCACCTTCTTTGAGCGCATCCTCGATGAGACGATGGAGCTCTTTCCTAGCCAGTACATCCATATAGGGGGAGATGAGGCCGCTATGAACCACTGGGGCGACTGCCCCAAATGTCGGGCACGTATGCGCACCGAGGGCCTCCAGGATCTACATGCTCTACAGAGCTACATGATACGTCGCATAGAGCGCTACCTCTCTAGTAAGGGGCGTAAGCTCATGGGCTGGGATGAGATCCTTCTAGGAGGCCTTGCCCCCGAGGCTACGGTAATGAGCTGGCGTGGCGAGGCTGGAGGTATAGCTGCAGCCAAGGCTGGGCACGATGTGGTCATGACGCCCAACAACTACCTCTATCTCGACTACTACCAGACCACAGGCCTAGAGCAGCCACGAGCCAATGGTAGCTATGTGCCTCTACAGAAGGTCTATGCCTACGATCCCGAGCCACAGAGCCTATCGCCACAGGAGCGCAAGCATATCCTCGGCGTGCAGGCCAATCTATGGACAGAATACGTAGAGACCGAGGCTCAAGCCGACTATATGCTCTTCCCACGCCTGCTAGCTCTAGCCGAAGTCGCTTGGACACCCCAGTCTATGCGTCGCTACGACGACTTTCGCCAGCGAGCCATGCGCTATACCGATGCGCTCATCGGGCGAGGTATCAATGCCTTTCCTCTGACGGGCGTTACGACGAGTGTCGGTGCTAGCGAGGGCGGAGATACCGTCCGCCTTAGCCTCGTGCCCGAGCGTACCGACCTCGAGCTACGCTATACCCTCGATGGCACAGCCCCCACAGCTACCAGCGCACTCTACAGCACACCTATCGCTACTACCGACTCGGCTCGTGTACGGTACAATCTCTTCCGCTCTGGTCAGCCTATCTACGCCACACCACGCCTCGTACGTCTCGACCGCCACCAGGGCATGGATGCCGTGAGTACCTCCTATGCGCACGCCTGGAATAGTCGCTACCCTGCTGGGGGCGATAGGGCACTCATCGATGGCACTCGTGGTACACCTACCTTCACCGATGGCCTCTGGCAGGGCTTCACCGAGCCTCTCGACATCACGATAGACCTAGGCGAGGTACGCCCCCTTAGGCACATCTACGCCACTTATCTACAGGAGCGTGAGCACTGGGTCTATACGCCTCGTCGGGTAGAGGTGTGGATCAGTGCCGATGGCAAGGGCTGGACGAGCCTCGGTGCACTGCCCACACAGACCGATGAGAAGAACCCGCGCCCTACGCAGGAGACGTTCGACTTCTATACCTCTGCTGCGGCACGCTACGTCCGTATGAATGCCACGATAGATCGCTCGCCTGGGCACTTCATCTTCACGGACGAGATCGTTATTCAGTAACCCGGCCCTTCATCAAAGGCTCCCTTGAGGCTAGAGTGTGCGGGAGGTATTAAGCGAGGGAGGGGTTGGTGGATTATTCGTACCTTTGTGCCTCATAAATACGTCTTGAATATGAAGAATTTTGTAGAAGAGCTCCGCTGGAGAGGTATGATCCACGATATGATCCCAGGCACAGAGGAGCTACTAAGCAGGGAGTCGGTATCGGCATATCTAGGTATCGACCCCACAGCAGACTCTCTGCACATAGGCCATCTAGTGGGTGTGATGATGCTCCGTCATCTCCAGCTCTGTGGCCACCGCCCTGTGGCCCTCATCGGTGGCGCTACGGGCATGATAGGCGATCCCTCGCTCAAGAGTGCCGAACGCAAGCTCCTCGACGAGGAGACCCTGCGACGCAACCAAGAGGGGATCAAGCGCCAGCTGTCCAAGTTTCTCGACTTCGATAGCGATGCCCCCAATGCCGCACGCCTAGTGAACAACTACGACTGGATGAAGGAGTTCAGCTTCCTCGAGTTCATCCGCGACATCGGCAAGCACATCACGGTCAACTATATGATGGCCAAGGACTCGGTGAAGAAGCGTCTCAGTGGCGAGGGCGAGGGGATGTCGTTCACAGAGTTTAGCTACCAGCTCCTACAGGGGTACGACTTCCTGCACCTCTATCGTGAGCTAGGTGTACGCCTACAGATGGGCGGTAGCGACCAGTGGGGCAATATCACCACAGGCACGGAGCTTATCCGACGCAAAGACGGTGGCGAGGCTTATGGTCTGGTGTGTCCGCTGATTACCAAGGCTGACGGTGGCAAGTTTGGCAAGACTGAGAGTGGCAACGTGTGGCTCGACCCACAGCGTACCACGCCGTACGCCTTCTACCAGTTTTGGCTCAATGTGAGCGATGCCGATGCCGCTCGCTACATCAAGATATTCACTACGCTCACCCAGGAGGAGGTAGCTACGCTCGAGAGCGAGCAGAGTGCCCACCCTCACCTGCGCCCACTGCAGAAGCATCTGGCCGAGGAGCTCACCGTGATGGTGCATAGCCGTGCCGACTACGAGGCGGCGGTCAATGCCTCTGCCATCCTCTTCGGGCAGGGGACACGCGAGCAGCTACAGGGACTATCGCCCGAGCTCTTCCTCTCAGTCTTCGAGGGGGTACCTCAGTACATCGTAGGGCGTGCTACGCTGGAGGCAGGTATCAAGGCTGTAGATCTGCTCACCGAGCATGCCTCTGTCTTCCCCTCCAAGGGCGAGATGCGCAAGCTCGTAGCTAGTGGTGGTATCAGTATCAACAAGGAGAAGCTCGACGACCACGAGCGCGTGCTGACCACGACCGACCTGATTGCCGACCGATATTTGTTGGTGCAGCGAGGCAAGAAAAACTACTACTTGGTCGTTATAGAGGAGTAAGTCCTACCAGAGCGAGGGGCTAAGGATTAGTCCCTCGCTCTATATATTTAGCTATGTATGTGTCTACTCTCCATCGTCATCGTCAATTATCGCGTGCCGCATCTGCTAGCCCAGTGCCTCGAGGCCGTGTACGCTGCTCTCTCGGGGATAGATGCTGAGGTATGGGTCGTAGACAACCACTCGGGCGATGGCTCGGTAGACTATCTGCGATCGCGCTTTGCCGATGTGCACTACATCGAGCTCGATAGCAACCTCGGCTTCTCTCGTGCCAACAACGTGGCCATAGCACGTGCTCGCGGCTCCTACATCCTGCTGCTCAACCCCGACACTATCGTGGGCGAAGATACCCTGCGCATCACTCTAGCCCATATGCAGGAGCATGCCGAGTGTGGTGCTCTAGGAGTGAAGATGCACAACATCCAGGGGCGATACCTGCGCGAGAGCAAGCGAGGCTTCCCGACGACGTGGGTATCCTTTGGCAAGCTCTCGGGGCTTGCCTCGCTTCGCCCACGCTCACCTCTGCTAGCACGCTACTACATGGGGCATCTGCCCGAGGATCAGATACACAGCGTGGAGGTGCTATCGGGGGCCTATATGCTGCTGAGAGGCGAGGTGATACGTCGTCTCGGAGGGCTCGATGAGCGGTTCTTCATGTATGGCGAGGATATAGACCTCTCGTGGCGCATCGTACTGGCTGGCTACCAGTGCCACTACCTGCCTACGACGATCATTCACTACAAGGGCGAGAGCTCTGTCCTCGATAGTGCGCAGTACATCCGCTCGTTCTATGGGGCAATGCAGCTCTTCTACGACAAGTACCACCAGGGATGGGAGGCACGCCTAGGGCGTGTCTGTATCCAGATGGCTATCGGCATAGTCTCGACCCTTGCACGGCTCAAGGCCTTCGTCTGCAAGCGATGCAAGAGCCCAGCTCCTACCCTCGTGCCAGCGACACTTCCTCTCGAGGGGCAGTATCCGCTAGGTACGCACCTACTGATAGATCGCCAGCGGTACACCCACCGCCAGATCATCGATGCTATCGTAGATAGTGCCCCACGGGGCTATACCTTCCACTTCCGTACCCCAGAGGGCGGTATCATCTCTCCAAGGCGATAGCCTCACCCCCCCAATAGTGCATATCACTCAACAATGAATACAAACCCGATATTCGCCCCCTACACGACACCTCATGGGGCATACCCTTTTGACCTCATAGACACGAGTGCCTATCGTGAGGCGTTCGCAGAGGCTATTGCCGACAAGCGCAGAGAGATAGATGCTATCATCAGCTGTAGCGAGGCACCTACATTTGACAACACCATCCTCGCCCTCGAGCGCGCTGGGAGCAAGCTCGAGCGCGTGTGTGGCATATTCTTCAACCTGCTACATGCCAATAGTACCGATGAGCTGATGACGATCTCGGAGGAGGTGATGCCTGCCCTCTCAGAGCTGTCTACCTACATCCTGCTCTCGGCACCTCTATTCGGACGCATTCGGCAGGTCTACGAGGCACGCGATACGCTCGGCCTCGATGAGGAAGAGATGCGCCTGCTGACCAACTGCTACGAAGGCTTCGCTGAGAGCGGTGCTCTACTCCCCGACGAGCAGAAAGCTCGCCTCGAGGCCCTAAGCCTAGAGATGAGCCAAGCGACCCTACTCTATGGGCAAAACAACCTCAAGGATCAGAAGCGCTATCGCCTGCACCTCACCGATCCGGCCGATGTGGCAGGGCTCCCCGAGAGCCTGCTCACACTATCGAGCGAGCAGGCACGGCGAGAGGGGCACGAGGCGGGATGGACCTTTGACCTCACAGCCCCTAGCTACTTCCCATTCATGCAGCACTGCCGGCATAGCCACCTGCGCCAGCAGGTCTATCTAGCCAAGATGTCTGTGGGTAGTGCCGGCGATGAGTACGACAACAGCGACCTCATTCGCCGTATCGTCAATGATCGCCTAGAGGAGGCGCAGATGCTCGGCTATCCGACTTTCGCCCATTGGGCTCTACACAAGCGTATGGCCAAGGAGCCAAGTGCCGTCTACGCCCTACTCGATGAGCTTCTCGAGGCATACAAGCCTATCGCCCTAGAGGAGATCGAGCAGATCTCTGCCTTTGCCCATGAGCGAGGACACGAGGGCGAGCTGGCCAGCTGGGACTGGAGCTACTGGGCTGAGCAGTACAAGCAGGCACACTACGAGCTCGATGACGAGATGCTACGTCCCTACTTCGAGCTAGGGCGTGTGATCGATGCCGTCTTTGGCCTAGCTACGACGCTCTATGGTATCACTTTCGTGGAGCGTAGTGATCTGCCCGTCTATCATGCCGATGTGCGTGTCTATGAGGTGCACGATGCCGATGGCTCGTACCTAGGTCTGCTCTACAACGACTTCTTCCCACGCGATGGCAAGCGCAGTGGAGCCTGGATGAGCACTTTTCAGGATCAGTATCACCTCCCCGATGGCACCGACCATCGTCCTCACATCGTGCTGGTGATGAACTTCACCCCTCCGACAGCCGACAAGCCTGCCCTGCTGACAGCTGGCGAGGTGCATACATTCTTGCACGAGTTTGGGCACGCCCTGCATGGCATGTTCTCGATGTGTCGCTTCTCGAGCCTTAGCGGTACGAGTGTGGCACGCGACTTTGTCGAGCTCCCTAGCCAGATCATGGAGAACTGGCTCTCGCAGCGCACTTGGCTCACGAGCTTCGCCCTGCACTATAAGACAGGTGAGCCTCTGCCAGCTGAGTATATCGAGCGCATGGAGCGTGCCAAGCACTTCCTCGTGGGCTACGCCTGCTGTCGCCAATTGAGTTTCGGCTACCTCGACATGGCTTGGCATACGCTCGAGTCTCCTCTCGAGGCAGAGGGCTTCGCTGTCAAAGCCTTTGAAGACAAGGCTTGGGACAAGGCGCTTGTGCTACCTCCCTCGCCAGTAGGCACCTCGATGAGCACCTCCTTTGGACATATCTTCTCTGGAGGCTATGCCGCTGG
>JBHACB010000075.1:0-10408 GCA_041854325.1 Porphyromonas sp. | reverse complement strand
GACTATGCTCGAGCTATCTCTTGGTGGCCTCTGACGGGGCTACTCACTGGTGGGCTAATGGCGTGCATCGTCTGGGGGCTGTCGCCCTATCTGCCACAGGTCATCGTTGTCATCCTCGCTCTGGTGGCGCGTATTATCTTGACGGGGGCATTTCACGAGGATGGCTTGGGCGACTTCTTCGATGGCTTCGGAGGGGGGCGTACTCGCGAGCGTGTTCTTGAGATCATGAAGGATAGCCACGTCGGTAGCTACGCTGTCATAGGCTATATCCTCTACTATATGCTGGCAGTGGGTATCCTCTCCTATATCCCTCTGTCTGCACTCCCCACAGTGCTGGTAATGAGTGATATGCTAGGGCGAGCCCTCTCGTCGGCGCAGGTCTACTGGCTCAAGTATGCTCGCACAGAGGCTACGAGCAAGACGGGGGTAGTCTATCGCTGGGGCAATGGCATAGGCTTTGCGAGTACCATAGTCATCGCCATAGCCGATATACGCTGCCTACCAGGGGATATGGCTCTGTACATCTTCCCCCCAGCCGTGCTGTCGGCTCTGCTCCTACAGATGTACATATACAAGCGTATCGGGGGCTATACGGGCGATACGCTCGGAGCCGTGTATCTGCTCCTAGAGCTTGTCCTCTACTTCTCGGCCTATATCGGGCTGATGCACCCACTCTAGCCTATGCGAGTACACCTAGTTCGCCATACCTCTGTCGCCGTTGCCCCTGGCGTGTGCTATGGGCAGAGCGAGGTCGCCCTGGCCGACACCTTCGGCATAGAGGCGGAGTGTGTAGTACGCGAGCTGAGTAGCCGACTCATAGCCCCTGCTTGCGAGGTGCGGACGAGCCCACTAGGGCGTTGTCGGCGATTAGCTCACTGCTGTGGCTACACCGATGCACTACCCGATGTGCGCCTGCTCGAGCTCCACTTTGGGGCGTGGGAGCTAATGCCCTACGATGAGATCACCGACCCTCGTCTAGCCCTCTGGTATAGCGACTACGTACACACAGCCCCCACAGAGGGCGAGAGCTACGCTCAGCAATGCCAGCGTGTAGCGAGCCTGCTCGATGAGCTACGCCAGCGATATGCCACCGAGCCCGATGCCGAGGTGATCCTCTTCGCACACGCTGGTGTGCTACGCGCTACGCAGGTCTATCTAGGACGCTACACGATGCTCGATAGCTTCGATTATCGCCCTGCCTATGGCGAAGTGCTGACCATAGCACTATAGCCTCTATTCCTAATCAAACAGAGAGCCGTGCCACAACGCACCCCCCAATAGTGATGGGGTGCGCTGTGGCACGGCTCTCTGGATCGACTAGAGGTCTGTACGTCTACTTGCTGAGGTAGGCAGAGAGCATCCAGGCGTCCTTCTCCTGACCGCTGATGAAGTCGCTGAGCAGGGCTACCGTTGTCTCGTCGTCGGCCTCGCCAGCTAGCTCTAGAGCCTTGCGCTCTAGGGCGATGAGGGTGCGGTAGTTGTCTACGATCTCGGGGATGATCTGAGCAGGGTCGCTTACGAGGGTCGTCTCCTTGATCTTGCTCTGTCCGATCAAGACGCTGTAGCGGTTCTCGGGCTGGGCATCGAGCTGTAGCAGACGCTCGGCCACCTCATCGATCTTCTCGGCAGTGTCGTCGTACATCTTCTCAAACTGTGCGTGTAGCTGGTAGAATAGGGGCCCGCGCACGTGCCAGTGGTAGCCACGCAGGTTGGTATAGTACACCTGCAGAGAGGCGAGGAGTTCGTTGAGTGCCGATACTACTGGAGCTACCTTACCAAGGTCTAGCCCAGTGATGTTTGTTACCTTGTTCATTGTCTTATCTTGTTTGATGTTCATTATTTACAACGCAAAGGTAGCCCCTTTTGGCTCCCCCACCAACAGACGCTCTCGATACCCCAATAGACGCTATCAATAGCCCCTATCTCCTTCCCCTCTTCTCTGTCTGTCCCCCGCGCCTTATCTCTCGTCTCGGGCTCTTGCTAGAGATGCTCCTTGCTTACGCAGAGGCATTTCTCACGAGCCTACTACGAGAGTGTGATGTCAGACGACCTCACGCTTTTTTTTTAACCCCATAACGTCTCACAAAGGTCTAGGACAATGTAAATACTATGTGTAATAAATTCTTGTTTCGATGCCTCCTGCTGACGATAGTGCCCTGTGGACTAAGCTTGTGTATGATGGAGGAGCCTCAAGCCCAGGCAGAGCGTCCAGAGCTGACGAGCGAACACCCCACGACGGCTGTGGTAGTGCAGGTCGTAGAGAAAGCAGCTGCCAAGGCTGCGACTCTCAAGATGAAGGCAATCTCGCCCAATACAGGGCGAACGCCTAAGTACTCGTACGATATGGGAGCAGTGGTCTATGACAGGCTCACACAGCATGCCACCGTCGCGCTCAAGGTGTCGTGGACGGCCAAGAAAGCCGAGCTGTCGGACACACGTAACCTATGCGAAGTCGCTGGTACGCTATCGGTTAACTTCGTCAATCGTGCCTCTGGTGCTCTCTCTGCCACCTATATACCTAGTACCTGCAACGACTGGGTCAAGCAGTGCCTATCCTACAAGGGTAGCCCCGAGTCCGAGGCCTATGAAGTGCTGACGTTCGACCCCTACAAGTAACGCAAATCGCCACAAGACAATGAGGAAAATACACTTCGTAAGCCTATATGTCGGAGCCTTGGCCCTGCTGTCGAGCTCTCTGTACAGCTGTGTAGGGATAGAGAAGCGAATACCTGTGGGGCATGCTAGAGCAGACGCCCAAAGCTCTCGCTGGGAGGAGGAGCGCAGGCGATCGGAGAATGAGGCCCGCCAGCGCAGGGAAGAGGAGGAACGTAGGCGCAGGGAAGAAGAGCGCCGACGTAGGGAAGAGGAGGAACGCAGGCGCAGGGAAGAAGAGCGCCGGCGTCGAGAGGAAGAGGAACGCCGGCGCAGGGAAGAGGACCGCCTCAGACTGCACCGACAAGCCAACTCGCAGGTCAACTATGGTGCGTCTACGATGTTGTCCATGATAATGGCAGAGATACACCCCAAGACGGGGAAAGATCCGAGCTATACCTTCCTAAGTGCTGTCCACATCGATGAGACGCAGTATGCCTACTCGGTGAAGGTGTCTCTGTCGTGGAGAGGGCGCGCTGATCGCCTCCTCGCTCCATACAAGATATGTGAGATAGAGGGACAGCTAGACGTCTATATGCCCACGCAGGGGCGTGCCAAGTCCTTTGCCATCTTCACTCCGAGCTCATACAATGAGAGGCTACGCACGACATTGCTCGAGGGGCAGACGATCCGAGAGCAGTACGAGGTAGAGCTATAGCCTCCCTGCCCCTCCCCTTAATCGTGATGAGAGCCCCCTATCCAGCCGGATAGGGGGCTCTCATCGCTGTGAGGGGAGGCTAGCGGAGCTGTGCACCGAGCTGTGTCTCGAGGCTCTTCTGGATCTTGGCCATGACGGCCTCGATCTGGGTGTCGCTCATGGTGCGCTCCTCGTCTTGGAGGACGAAGGCGACAGCGTAGCTCTTCTTGCCTGCGGGGAGGTTCTTGCCCTCGTAGACGTCGAATAGCTCACAGCTCTTGAGTAGCTTCTTCTCGGCCTTGTAGGCAATAGCTTCGATCTCTACGAAGGTGGTCTGATGATCGATGAGCAGGGAGAGGTCGCGCCGTACGCTGGGGTACCTGGGCAGATCCTTGATAGTAGTCTTGGTGCGCTCTGCCAGCTGCTGTAGCGTGTCCCACTCGAGCTCTGCGTAGTAGATAGGTAGGTCGATCTCCTCCTTGGCCAGTAGGGCAGGGTGCACCTGTCCAATGCGTCCGATGAGCTTACCATTCTGCGCCTTGATCTCTAGGCACTCGCCTGCGTAGATGTCGTGTGCCACGGTGGCGTACCTCAGCAGGCCGGCATTGATACCTAGGCGGTGGAGGATATGCTCCACGTGCGCCTTGAGCTCGAAGGGCGATGCTACCTCATCGGGGTGCGCCCAGCTTGTCTCTACACGCTGTCCACCTAGCCATAGCCCTAGGCGCGGGGCCTCGCTGTAGCCACGCATGGGGTTGTCGCCCATGGAGGGAGAGAAGGAGTAGCAGTTGCCCCACTCGTAGAAGTAGAACGAGCGTTGCTGTCGGCGGAGGTTGCGACTGATGCTAGCCAGTCCGCCGAAGAGTAGGGTCTGACGCATGACGCCAAGCTCTGCACTGAGCGGATTGACGAGGCGCACGAGGCTGTCTGTAGGGTAAGAGGAGAGGCCCTCGTAGTAGGCTTGTGCCGAGAGGGAGTTGCACACTATCTCGCTGAAGCCTGCCCCTGTGAGCTGCTGGCTGATGAGGAGCCTACGCTGATACGACCTATCTGCCTCTGCCTGTGGGCTGAGGTTGGCGTGTATGTAACCGCTGAGCTCGATGTTGTTGTAGCCATAGATGCGCATGACGTCCTCGATGACGTCCACATCGCGCACCACATCGACACGATAGCGAGGTACGGCAAGCGTCCAGACGTCGTCGCCACGCTCGGTGATGTCTATCTCTAGGCTAGCGAGTATGCGCTCTACCTCTAGGCGGGGGAGTACCTTGCCGATGAGGCTATCCATGCGCTGTAGCGATAGCTCTACTCTATGGGACTCGGCTACTATGGGGTAGTGGTCGCTGACGCCACCGTCCACGTAGCTTCCAGGGCAGAGCTCGAGGATGAGCTGTGTGGCACGCTCTAGCGCCCAGTGGGTACGGCTAGGGTCGAGCCCACGCTCGAAGCGGAAGGAGGAGTCGGTACTCATGCCGAGGCGACGTGCCGTCTTGCGCACGCTCGAGGCGTTGAAGTTGGCTACCTCGAGGAGGATCGCCTCTGTAGCCTCAGTGGTACCGCTGTGCTTACCTCCCATGACGCCTGCTATGCAGAGGTTGTGCCCAGCTCTGTCGGCTATCACGAGGTCGGTAGCAGTGAGCGTACGTTCGGTGCCGTCGAGGGCTAGGATGGTGCTCCCCTCTACGGCAGAGCCTACCACGAGCCCACCGCCCTGTATACTGGCCAGATCGTAGGCATGTAGAGGCTGGCCGACCTCATGCAGTACGTAGTTGGTGATGTCCACGACTACGTTGATAGGCTTCTGCCCGATGGTCTCGAGCCTGCGGCGTAGCCACTCGGGGCTAGGGCCTACGCGTAGGCCACGTATCACCACCCCCTCGAAGCGCGCTACCTGCTCGGGTATGGCTGTTACCTCGATATGTATGGGGCACTGCCCCATGGCTAGAGGCGACACCTCGGGGAGGCGCGCTGTGGTGGGGGCTACGTGCTGCGAGAGGTAGGCAGCGAGGTCGCGTGCTACGCCATAGTGGCTAGTGGCATCGACCCGATTGGGCGTGATGTCCACCTCGAGCACGTAGTCGCTCTCTACCCCGAAGTACTCTGCCGCAGGCATCCCGAGGCGCACACGCTCGTCGAGGGGCAGTAGGATGATACCGCTATTGTCCTGACCGATACCTATCTCCACTTGACTACACAGCATACCGTAGCTCTCTACACCACGTATCTTGCTTCGCTTGATGACGAACTGCTCCTCGCCCTGCCCCAGTACAGTGCCGATGGTGGCCACTACTACGGCGTGGCCTGCTGCTACGTTGGGCGCACCGCACACGATCTGTAGTGGCTCGCCCTCGCCTACAGATACGGTGGTTACGTGTAGGTGGTCGCTATTCTCATGGGGCACACAGGTAAGCACCTCACCGATGACGAGCCCACGCAACCCACCAGGGATGCTCTCTGCCTCCTCGATACCACCTGTCTCTAGCCCAATGGAGGTGAGTGCCACCGCTACCGCCTCGGGCGATAGGTCGGTATCTACATACTCCCTCAGCCATTCGTATGATATATTCATCTCTCTTTGTCTATGAATGTACTTATGTTAGCTTCTGTAAGGGGACAAATTTAGTCAATTCTCCCCACACGCACCTCATGCCTGCCGGCTAATTTGCTCGAGGTATCGAGGTGCGCCATGCACTCTAGGTAGAGCTCTATCGGGAGGCCTAGGGCTAGCGATCGTTAGCCCTAGGGTGAACGAGGCGAACACCCTAGGGGTGCTGGTCTGTTCACCCTAGGCTATCTGATGGGGAGAGGTCGTCCTCGATAGCATGCGTGGATAGTAGAGGCTGGGGCGATAGATGATGTTGACAGCGAAGAGAGCTAGTGCGTACGCTTTTGTCTATCTTTGTAGTGTCAAATAGTGCAAAAAGCGATGAAGCATATATATCTACTACTCTGCATCATGGTGCTCTCTGTCGCCACGATGGCGCAGGCTCAGCAGGGCAAGGAACGCCCCGCAGCGATTGCCTCTACCACCCCCTCGGGCCGTGTGCTCGATGCCCTCGGGCGTCCGCTAGAGGGGGCGATGATCTTGGTGCTTGACGGGGCAGGCGAGGTGCTTGATGGAGCCGTCTCGCAGGCCGATGGGCGCTTTGCGCTCAAGCCTCTCAGCCCACATGCCCATACCATAGGCATACGTATGATCGGGTACCGCCCTCACCAGCTTCCTGCTACTGGTGCCCCTCTAGGTGACATCGCGCTGGTAGAGGATGCGACACAGCTCGATGAGGTGATAGTGCACTCCTCCCCTGGGCGTAGGGTGCTGACCTCCCGATCGCTCACAGCACAGATAGAGGGTAGCCCTCTGGCTCAGCTTCCTAGCCTTGTAGAGGTGCTGGCTCAGCTCCCTTTCGTCTTGGCGTCGCACGAGGGTATTCGGGTGCAGGGGCGTGGCACGCCTATGCTCTACTATGGCCATAGGCCTATCGATATGGATGAGCTTAGGCGTATCGATCCGCAGAGTATTAGTCGTATAGAGGTAGTGCTGGTGCCTGGGGCTGAGTACCCTGCTACGGCCTCGGCCGTGGTGCGCATCACGCCTCGCAGCTGGCTGAGGCAGAGGCTAGGGGGAAGGGTATCGCTGGGGCTCTTCCAGTCGGAGCGTATGGGGTACATCACCGATGGCGAGCTCACCTTGGCTACCGACAAGCTCTTCGTACAGGTCGGCGGAGCCCATAGCCAGACGTACAACGACTATGGCCAAGAGCTACGCCACACCCTAGAGACATCGCAGGGAGAGCTCGAGCTCACGAGCCTAGGCAAGGTGCTCTACCGCTCGCGCCCGATAGAGCTGACAGGGCAACTGATCTACAAGCCTCACCCCAAGCACGAGATAGGGCTACAGGGACGCCTCCTACGCGAAGATCGCCTCCTGACCAACGAGGCCGCCGAGGACGAGGTAACCCGATCGGCCACACTGCTCGACAAATACACCTCCACGCTGGTCATGCAGACCGACAGGTATGCATACCGCCACACGGCCAACGCCTACTACCAGACCCTACTAGGTGAGCACTGGACGGGGCATATCGAGGCCAGCTATACCCATAGGCACGAACCCCTACGCACTACCAATACCCTCGATCACACTGCTCCCACAGCTCGCCTTCAGATCGTCGAGGCCACCTCATCCCTGCGTGGGCACAGCCTCTCGCTCAAGGCCTATGGCGAAGGCCCTCTATGGGACGGTAAGATACGCCTAGGCGTAGAGTACAGCGACAGCCGAGTGGATCAGGACTACACACTCCTGCGCGGTACCAGCCTCACCCCGAGCTCCTCTATCTATCGGACAGAGAGGGGCGTGGCGGCCTTCGGGATGTGGGAGGGGCGCCTAGCACAGCACCTAAGTCTATCGCTGGGCTTGCGTGCCGAGCAGATGCCCGTGCGCTACTGGCGCTCTGCGGGTGTGCGCCACGACTATGGCTCTAGGAGCTGGTCGCTCTTCCCTACAGCTGGGCTCAGCTATAGCCATAGGGAGCTAAGCCTATCGCTCAGCTACCGCTCCGAGATACAGCACCCTCTATATAGCCAGCTCCGCAACCACGCGGTGTACATCAATGACTACAGCATAGAGAGTGGTAACCCTACGCTACGCCCCACCTACAGCCATGCCCTCTCGCTACTAGCTAGCTATGGCGACTGGTCGCTCGACCTCTCTGCCCGGCGTATCATCGATGGCATCCTGATCATCCCTAGACGTTACCAAGGGCATCTAGATATTCACCTGTCTGCTCCTGCCAATGCGAGCTATGGCCAGCTCGCAGCTAGCCTCGTGTGGTCGCATACATACGGCATCTGGACGCCTACCCTCACCCTAGGCGCCATGGCCAACGACCTCGAGCTTCTCGGGGTGCGCAGTGCGCGTCCGCTCCTCACAGGCTCTGTGCAGAGTACCCTCTCCCTGCCCCGAGGCTGGCTGATCACTGCGAGCCTCGAAGGCAATACGCGCGGATACATGGCCTTTGCCGAGATGTACCCTGCTTGGCAGGCCGACCTCGCTGTAGTGAAGACCTTCGGCCGATCGCTGTCGGTCTCTCTGACGGCTAGCGACCTCTTCACTACAGGCAAGGAAGAGTGGCTGGTGCGCACTGCCGAGGCCTCTACCTACAAGCTCGGCAATGGCGACTACCCCACGATACGCCTCATAGCTACCTATCGCCTGCGCACCAGGAGTACTGACTACCGTGGAGGTACTGCCGGTGAGGCCGAGGCCAGCAGGCTCTAGCCCATACCTCCCTGCCCGTAGGGGGCTACCCTACACTCTAGCCCCTCACTACTAGGCGCGTGAGGGGAGGGATATGGATGGGGCGGAGGCGCGAGAGAATTATTTTTGGGAGCGGGATGCAAGATTGTGCAGGTAATGATCTTTACCTAGTAGAGTACTCGATCTATAGTATATAACGCAAGAAAGTTTATAAGGACAAAGAGACATGATGAGTATGGCAAAGAGACTGGGCTGGCTAGCGTGCTTCCTAGTGCTATTGACCTCTACGGCATGTAGCCCAGAGGGGAAGTATCCGTTCGTCGAGCCACGTGTGCAGGACATGGTAGGGCAGTACAAGAGCCTGATGTCCGTCAGCCGTTGGGGGGCAGTGCCCATCACCGTGCAGGTGGATGAGAAGACCCTATCGGTACAGCACTTCCCTGTGGGGAGCATCCTCGCCGCAGTGCTACCTGCTGAGGCGTACAAGGAAGCTCTTGACAACGCCAAGAACATCCCCTACAGCGTGCGCTATCGTACCTCGGTGTACAACACCCAGCTCCTCCTATCGCTCGAGGAGAAGCCCCTCGAGTTTGAGGTACGCTATGGCGGTGCCAACCACAAGGTGATGGTGATCTTCGCCCGATCGGCCGAGGCCGTCTTTGGTGCAGTGAGCCAGATGTTCACCTTTTGGCTTAGGGCCGAGATAGTGCTCGTGGACGGATCGGTCGTAACGGGGTTTGAGCCGATCCTATTCGCCATGGACCCCGCCAAGCGAACCTCCCCTATCACTACCACCCCATAGCATATAGAGTAGCCCTGCTAGGAGCATTTGCCTCGCCCTAGACGAGGCTACAGCCCCTACCGCACGAGGTATGAACGAAGCGCAAGAGCTATCCCTGCTACAAGGCGTCGCCCGTGGCGACTCCAAGAGTATGAAGCAGCTATACGATCGCTATATCGGGTATATGGCGACCGTCTGCGCTCGTTATATACCCGATATGGACGACCGACAGGACGTCTTGCAAGAAAGTTTTATTAAGATATACAGCTCTATTAACAGATTTGAGTACCGAGGCGGAGGCTCGCTCAAGGCGTGGATGACGCGCATTGTGGTCAATGAAGCCCTATCGCAGATACGCCGAGAGAGCCGCCTCGACCTCGTACAGCCTATGTGGGAGCTCCCCGACCAGGTGGAGGACGAGCCCGACCTCGATCAGGTGCCCGAGGATGTGCTCCTCGAGATGATCGCCAGCCTCCCCGTGGGCTATAGGACGGTGCTCAACCTCTTCGCCTTCGAGGGCAAGAGCCACCGTGAGATAGCCCAGATGCTAGGCATCAAGGAGAGCTCATCGGCCTCCCAATTTCACCGCGCCAAGGACACCTTGGCCAAGCAGATAAGAGCGTACAAAGCGACTCAACGATGAAAAAAGACTGGACAGACGAGCTACGAAGCAAGCTCGACAATCACCAAATACCTCCACCCTCAGGGCTATGGGAGCGTATAGAGCAGGCCATGGAGCCCCCCGTGGCCCCTATGGCTACGCCACGCCCATGGTGGCGCTACGCTGGTATAGCGGCAGCCCTACTAGGTGCTCTCTATCTAGGCTACCTCGCCTGGCAAGTGCCCAGCGATCAGACCCCTGTGATAGCAGAGCAGGCCGCGAGACAGAGGCCTGCCCCTGCGCTAGCCACAGAGACAGATCCAGCAGTAGAGCCTACGCACCCAGCCTCGAGTGCACCTGCTAGCCAGCACTTGCTAGCCTCGGCGCGCCATCAGCACCGCACCGCAGCTATACCTAGCCTAGAGCCCTCGACAGACGAGCCCACTGAGCCCACCGCGCAGGACTATGTGCTTGATGGGG
>JBHACB010000074.1:0-6536 GCA_041854325.1 Porphyromonas sp. | reverse complement strand
TTTGCTTGTTATCTTATCCTATTTGTAGGTAAAAAGCGACACAAAGATACATATTTGACGTTATATATCAATATTTTCTCCGAGTAACTACAGGGATAACACACTAGGCCGTATGGTTCGCTTCGTCACGATCATTGTCCCAACAGCACGCATCGATCCTTTAGTTCCTCATATCCAATAGCCTTTTATGGGACTTCACTATAGTTAGCGTCTCGAGAATAGATCGAAACCTATATCCTCTTCCTTTTATCTCTTACCTATGAAAGAGGGGCACCACCGTAGGCTAGCTCAAAACGCCTCGTTCACCCTAGGGGGAAAATACGTCAGCCCTAGGGTGAGAGCTAGCCCAGAGCTCTGAGGCAATCACCTACTATACCTTCCCTTCTGAAGCAACATCTCTCCTCGAGTGCGAGCACTCAATATCGCCCCCTTCTTCAGCCCAAGATGCAAAGAGATAGCCCTACGTCTCCAGAGCTTAGAGACGTAGGGCTTACTAATACTAGGGGTTTTACCAGCGGCCTGTGAAGCCTCCACCGCCAGAGGAGCCTCCACCGAAACCTCCACCGCCGAAGCCTCCACCGAAGCTCCCTCCTCTGAAGCCTCGCCCACCACCGCTACTCAAGGAGCCCAAGAGAATGCCAGCAATGAGGGCTGCATCGGAAGCCTCCATACGTTCGGTATGAGTTTCGTCGCCACAGCACAGGCAGCGGTGTATGGTACGTACCATGATATCGCCCGATGCGGTACGCACACGTACTGGCCGTAGGGTCTCGACAGCTATCGATAGGCACTTGTTACAGCGGGTGTAGCGTGTCCCCGACACCGTAATGCCACAGACCTCCTGATGACGGCATGACGAGCACGTATAGAGGCTATATCGACGCGACCCAATGCGAGTCTCCACGAGCTGATAAGGAGTTAGGTGTTCGGCCACTTGATCCTCGGGAGCTTGCTCTACGCGCTCTCCGCACTTGGTGCACTGCGCAGAGAGCTTACGCAGACGGCGCAGTGCTCCTCTCTGCCACACGAGTAGCACAATGGAAATAGGAGGGCACAGGAAGATCAAGAGTACGATATTCACGTAGATCGATCGCTTGACTTTGGCATAGCTACAGCGAGCTTCTGTGGGTGTGCTGACAGACTTCACCATGCCTAGCTGTAGCATGAGTACAGAGATACCAATCATGGCTCCGAAAGCGAGGTAGAGCCACAGCAAGACTTTCCCAAACTCCCCTTCGTTCGTCTCTCGTAGAGCGAGCGTACCATCACTGCGCCACTCACTATGCTCTAGGATCTGCCCTATAGCCTGTACACCAGCTAGGATACCATCGGCATAGGCACCACGCTTGAAGTCGGGTACCATATACTGCCTCCATATACGTCCCGAGGCGGCATCGGTGATAGCCCCCTCGAGCCCATAGCCTACCTCATAACGCCCTTGGTTTTGCTCTATGGCGAGCAGTAGTAGTAGCCCATTATTGCTCTTGCTACTGCCCAGCCCCCAAAGACGGAAGAGCTCTGTCGAGTAGCTCTCGATGTCTCTGTCGCCTATCGTCGGTACTACCACGACTGCAAACTCCACCCCATAGCGTGCCCGTATGTCTCGGAGGGCTGTATTGATCTCAGACTCATCGATCGCAGTGATGTAGTCCTCAGGGTCGCTAACGAGCCGTGTGCTATCCTGTCGCTGTACATTGGGTACGTCGGCAGGGGTATAGACACGATCTGCCTGCTGTGCCTCTAGCGAGAGAGAGGCAAGCAGGCAGAGCCCTAGTAGTATACTACGCATAGCCTATGCAGACTAAAACTGTACCGTGGGAGCTACCTCGCTACCAGCAGTAGCCTCAAAGTAGGGTCGCTGATCGAAGCCAAAGAGTGAGGCGAAGAGGCTACGAGGGAAGCGACGCACGGCAGTATTGTATTCCTTGGCCGTCTCGTTGAAGTCTCGTCGAGCCGTAGTGATACGGTTCTCTGTACCCTCTAGCTGATGCTGGAGCGATATAAACTGCTCGTTGGCCTTGAGCTCGGGGTATTTCTCTACCACTACCATTAGTCGGCTAAGTGCTGAGCTTAGGGCGTCTTGGCTCTGCTGAAAGCGAGCTAGAGCGGCCTCGTCCATATTGCCCGCATCTATTGTCGTAGACGTAGCTGCAGCACGAGCCTTGATAACGCCCTCTAGCGTCTCCTGCTCGTGGGCAGCGTAGCCCTTGACAGTGGCTACGAGGTTGGGGATAAGGTCGGCACGACGCTGATATTGGTTCTCCACTTGGCTCCAAGAGGCCTTGACGCGTTCGTCCATATCTACGAGTCCATTGTACGCGGAGATCCCCATTACTATGGCGAGTACCACCACAGCTACTACGGCTAGCGTAGCGATCATTTTTCGGTTCATTGTTGTATCTATTTATTGACTTGGTTTGACGTCTCTATCTATTCTCTCGATTTATGCGCTCGGCGCTTGCCCGAGCTATCTTGCTTGCTGACCGACCAGCCGAAGTGCCCAAGGAATGCCCCTAAGGCAAAGTACTCGCCATGAGCATAGGTGAGTAGGCCTGCACGCTCCATGTCGAAGCCTCCTGTATCGGGGTCTATATACTGCTCGTCGGCACGCACATTGACGATGTCGGCGACGAACATATCGTGGCTACCTAGGGGGATGATCTCTCGCACACGGCACTCGAGGCTGATAGGGCTAGCCACCAATAGTGGGGCAGCGATCACTCGCCCTGCCTCTACGGCAAGCCCTGTCTCGGCTATCTTGTCATATCTACGCCCCGATACGACGCCACACCAGTCAGTATCACGCGCCATGGCTACGGTCGTTAGATTGAGCCCAAACTCCATACGCGCCTTGATCAGCCCGTACGAATGACGCTCGGGGCGGATGCTCACGTAGCACATGGGCGGATTGGTGCATATCGTCCCGACCCAGCTGGCGGTAAAGAGGTTGGCCTCTCCTCCTAGCTCCCCACAGCTTACGATGATAGCAGGGAGTGGGTAGACGAGCGTTCCTGGCTTCCAGTCTACTCGGCTCATAGTAGATCGGCTTGGGTGCCTAGCACCTTGCGTCCACAGTAGTGGCACTCGAGGCATACCTGCTCTTCGTGCATCGACACGACAAAGTGTGTCGGCATTGGCTCGGCGTTGGTGATACACTTGGCGTTGGAGCACCGCACCAGCCCTAGTACACGCTCGGGTAGCCGAATGCGTGTCTTCTCCACGACCTCGTAGTCGCGTATGATGTTGAGCTGTACCTCGGGAGCGAGTATGGCGATACGATTGATCTCGGCCTCGCCAAAGAAGTGGTCTGTGATCTTGATCACGCCCTTGTGCCCACAGCGCTTGCTCTCTAGGTTGTTGCCTATGGTGATGGGTGTCTCGATGTGCTCGAGCCCTAGTAGGGCTACGATCTGAAATAGCTTGTCGCTAGGGATATGGTCGAGCACTGTGCCATTGCAGATGGCCTCGACTAGCATCTTGTCCTTGCTCATACGTTTTGTCCTATTAGCTATTGATCTCTATACCTAGCACCTCACAGATGATACTCTGGCGAGTGTATAGACCATTCTGTGCCTGCTGCACGTAGTAGGCCTTGGGGCTATCGTCCACGTCTTGAGCTATCTCGCCTACGCGAGGTAGCGGATGCAGTACCCTAAGGTTGTCTCGACTCCCCTCAAGCATATCGCGCGTCAGCACATAGACGTTCTTGACGCGCTCATACTCCTCGAGATCTACGAAGCGCTCGCGCTGTACACGCGTCATGTAGAGAATATCGGCAGAGTTGATCACGCTGGTGTCGAAGGCACTGGTCTCTGTGTAGGGAATACCTCGCTCCTGGCAAAAGTCTTTGTACTCCTGTGGCATCTTGAGTTCCTCGGGAGCCACGAAGACGAAGCGTGGGCGAAAGTGCGAGAGCCCATGCAGAAGAGAATGCACTGTGCGCCCGTACTTGAGGTCGCCTACCAGCACTATAGTGCGGTCGTAGAGTGTGCCCTGAGTCTTGCGGATCGAGTATAGGTCGAGTAGTGTTTGTGAGGGGTGCTGATTGGCACCATCGCCAGCATTGACGATAGGAGCACAGCCTAGCTCAGAAGCATATAGAGCGGCACCCTCGAGGTAGTGCCTCATGATGATGAGGTCGGCATAGTTGCCTACCATGCTAATGGTGTCCTTGAGAGTTTCTCCCTTGGACGAGCTACTCGTAGAGGCGTCCGAAAAGCCGATAACACGTCCACCAAGGCGTGCCACAGCGGTCTCGAAGCTAAGCCGTGTGCGCGTCGAGGGCTCGAAGAAGAGTGTGGCCACGACACGCCCTGTCAGCAGGTCGCGGTTCGGATTGCGCTCGAAGAGCTCTGCGCGATCGAGAATGCGCAGTATATCGGCTGCCGACAGCTGATGTATTGATACTAAGTGCTTCATATACTCTATACGTTGTCCTATTCCCTATTTGAGCACCATGCCCGCTACAGCACGGGCGCGGTATCGGCTCGTACTACCTTGATAGCCCCTGGCAGTACCTGCACCTCAATGCGCTCGGGCATCTCTAGAGGTTCGCCATCGAGGTGGACTACTCCGGCCCTCTCGCGAGTGATGACGGCCGAGCTAGCCTGATACGACAGCTGATGATCGTTGTCCTCGAGCCTCTTGCTGAACAGCTGTAGGGTGATCTGAGCCAGCTCATAGACTCTGAAGGGCTTTAGGATGACGATGTCCACCTTGCCGTCCTGCATACTAGCGCGTGGGGCGATGTGGGCATTGTTGCCATACTGGCTAGCATTGGCTGCCGCTACCACGAAGGCCTCCGAGCATATTGGCTCCTGCCCCTCTATCTCTACAGTGTAGTACGAGGGCTTGTAGGAGATATATTTCTCGAGTGAGGTCTTGGCATAGGATAGTAGTCCTCTAAAGGGAGCCTCAGCAAAAGCTGCACTCACCTCGGCATCGAAGCCCATCCCACAGGTGCAGAAGAATGGGTTGCCGTTGGCTTGGCAGCAGTCTATCGTCTCTACCGCACCTCTAGCTGCTATGGCTACGGCCGCACGCCCCTGCATTGGTAGGCTTAGGGCTCGCGCGAGCCCATTGCCCGATCCCTTGGGGACGATAGCTAGGGCCGTGTCGCTGTATAGTAGCCCTCGGGCTACTTCATTGACTGTACCATCGCCACCCACGGCGATGACTCGTTCGTATCCCTGCTCTACGGCCTCTTTGGCCAGCTCATAGGCATGCCCAGGACGCTTGGTGTAGGTGATGAAGAGGTCTACCTCTGAGCCATCGAATTGCTCGGCTAGTAGTGCGGGTATATTGTCCTTGGAGCCCGTTCCCGAGCGGGGGTTGATAATGGCCAATGCACGCTTCATACCCTGTGGCACATCTATTTGATGGGATGATTGGCTAGGCGTTGGGCAGCTAGCTCTTCGTACTTTGTGCCAGGGCGTCCCCAGTTGCAGTAGGGGAGTATGCTGATACCTCCACGAGGGGTAAAGTCGCCCAGCACCTCGATGTAGCGAGGCTCCATCAGCTTGATAAGGTCTTTCATGATGATATTGACACAGTCTTCGTGAAAGGCCCCATGGCTTCGGAAGCTAAAGAGATAGAGCTTGAGGCTCTTGCTCTCTACCATACGCACATCGGGTATATAGTTGATGTAGATGGTGGCGAAGTCGGGCTGAGCCGTGATAGGGCATAGACTAGTGAACTCAGGGCAATGGAAGCGTACCCAGTAGTCGCCGTCCTGATGCTTGTTGGTGAAAGCCTCTAGGCACTCAGGCGCATAGTCTTGCTTGTATTCGGTGGTGGCACCGAGCAGGCTTAGCTCATTCTCTCCATCTCTTATACTACTCATATCTCAATATTTTAGTTTTTACATACCGACGACCTGTTTCCCTCGCTTCGGTGGAGGGTATTGGGGCCACATATACCACACAAAGGTAATCATTTTGACGCACCCTACCACACACGAGCGAATGCCCTAGCAGGAGACCTCTGCTATCTACAGCTCATTGCTCCCAAGACCTTTTATGCACAAGCTACGTGTTGTGGAAGAGCTAGCTGTATTAGGAGACTAGCGGATAGCTCATATATCCGTAGCTGTATTGGGGCATATTCTCCGACAATCTATCCCAAATAACATACATACTATAGTGTGCGGTCAAGTACACTATAGTATGTGGCCTTGCACACTATAGTATGCAGTCTCGCACACTATAGTATGCAGTCTCGCACACTATAGTATGCAGTCAAGTACACTATAGTATGCAGTCAAGTACACTATAGTATGCAGTCAAGTACACTATAGTATGCAAACACTCACACTATAGTCTGACTATGGATATGCCTTATAGTAGATACTTATGTCCTTATCTAGAGATATTTGTATATCTCAATTCCACTGGTTGTCCTCAATGGATGCTCCTGCCGAGATCTCGACAGAAGCGTGCTCGTTGGTATAGAAAATCCAATCATCGCTCCAGAGCCAAAGCTCGTCTTCAGATGTCTCTTCGAGGTTTTATGCCCGATTGGGACTAGATGTCTCGCCC
>JBHACB010000073.1:0-18929 GCA_041854325.1 Porphyromonas sp. | reverse complement strand
TGGATGGCTGTAGCCAAGAGGCAAAACGACAGCAGCGGCATACACAGCACCAGCTAGGCATCCACGGCCCGCCTCGTCTACTCCGCATTCTATTCGTCCGTCGTCTATATATACGCTCTCTAGCATAATGGTCTTCGTCCAGCACAATACTTCCGCTATTAACAGGTGATCGTTGTCTTAAGCAGAGAATACTTTTTCATCTCACGAAGGAGCATGAATAAGAAACGAGCGAAGTTCTCTCTGTTTCGTTGTTCTCCTATCAAGACAAAGAACTCTATTCTTTCTACAAAGGTACGCATTCCTCTGTAAACTATACTACTCCTCAAAATTGATCACTAGTCTCGAGGCGATTTGTACTTAAATTTGCTATCTCTTGTCTGTAAAGTTGCTCAATTGACGAATACGCTACCCAGTCAAGTCGCAAGCATGCCGGCCGTGGGCGTATTCCTTAGGTGCCAGTCTCCACACAATCTACTACTGCATAGAGACACATAAGTCCTCCATTCATAGTTATAAGATATACCGATATTCTACACCTAATTAAGTCGCTCCGTACTCTAAGAAAATATAACCCTGTGTATTGTAGGTACAAATTATTATCTATATTCGCCATATCGGATAAAGACTTACCCGATTGGGATGCAAACACCTAGCGTTTGTTGATACGACGATATAAGCTAACAATAAAGAAGTTTGATTAGGATGAAAGTAGTTCAAGGTGGAGATGGCGTCAAGTTGCTCACAGTGAAAAGCCTTAATGATGGCGTAAAGGGAAATACTGAGGTATATCCTAGGTATTCGTGTACTTTAAGTTCAAAATGCAGTATCAAGGTCAGAGAGCACATACGGGTACCTTGTATATCCTCTTCCTATTTTATGAAGCATCTTGCCCTCCTTCTTTCCATCTTTACATGCCTAATAGCATCAAGAGCCCAAGAGCAAATACTTCTGCTAGCCTTCGATAGCAACGAGCCTGTAAGCAACGCCCTTATCACGGAGAGTGAGAGTGGCTCTTTCTTAGGTTTTTCAGACAGAAACGGACGTTTTCACGTAGGGCAGAAAATCAACAAAATCACTATTTCCCATCCTTCCTATCAATCTCTTGGCATCACTCTCCCACAAGACACGATATACCTCGACTTCACTCCTGTACAACTACAAGAAGTAGAAGTTTGGGCACAAGCGCCGAGATATTACCGACTTCGGTCTGTCGTTCGGATATATCAATACCTAGATAGTATCCCCATAAACTTTGTAGACGGAGTAGTAGACTTTTATGTTGATGCCAAGAAAGCCAAGCTCGGTTATAAAGCTCTGCGTCTTGACGTATATACAGACGATGACGCTATTAAACGCTCTTCTTTACAAAAGGGCGTTGTGGATATGAGCAACAATAGCCTCGTCAATTGGATGCTTAACGAACATATCTCGTCCAATGGAGTGCTTCAGGTCACAGATACCTGCGTCTTTGACACAAAGAGCAAGACGAAAGTTGGACGTTGGAAGAAGTATCCCAATGGAACCTTGAACGTTTCCGTGGATCTTCTAGGGGCGAATGGAGAGCAACAACGAACTACGCTCGGTCGTACGACGACTATCCACAAAAAAGTACTTGAACAGGATTTCCCCCAAGGAACATCTCTCGAGCACATTAGATCTTACGATTTTCAGATGTATCGTCTATCTATTGAGCTAAGCACAAGACCTAAAAAGAAGATGGCGCCAGTGTACACTACTAAAATTCATGAGGTCTACGTGTTGGAGCGCAAAGGGGTGAGTGAAGCTGAATACAAAGCTACTCACCTAGATAATAATTGGGGTAGCCTATCGTCCTCCATCAAGCAGGAGAATTGGCAGCACATAAATCTCTTCTTGCCACAAATCCCTAAAAGCATTGAGATGAACTTAAACAAACAGCTAAAGCTCCTTCCTTATCAATAGCATAATGGTCTTCGTCCAGCACAATACTTATGAACAAAAGTAATGATTTTCCCCCATTTTCTCGATATCTAGATCATCGAAAGTTGCCTCTACAGAGCCCCCAAGGGGTGCTCCACCGCAGTCGATGCCCAAGGATCGTCTCAGTCGATATTGAATGTTCGCCTCAGTCGATATTGAATATCCTCTTCGGTCGATATTGAATGTCGATCTCGGGGGCTGTTTAGGCCCCGCTCTGCCTACATGGCCGGATCACGAGTCGATGGACTAGTTGCATATACAGAAGAATTGCTCTACCTTTGCGCACAGATAGAGGCAAAGTGTGCCATCTACACAATGTCCAACCAAAACCCAATGATTAAGATGAGAAAGAATTCCCTGCTCCTCTACGCTCTAGCTCTATCCACATGGAGCCTAGTGGCTAACCCTCACCACACCGACAGCATTCGCACTCTCGATGCCGTAGAGGTATCGGCCAAACGATTTGTCGCCCCTAGTGCAGTCAGCAAGATACCTGCACCAGCGCGCCAGATCCCTGTCAGCGTTACGCAGCTCGAGGCAGGCAAGATGCGTGAGATGCACTTCACCGACCTCTCGGCAGCCACGCGCGACATCCCTGGCGTCAATTCGTTTCGCGACTATGGGGCCTTCCACATGTTCTTCGTGCGTGGCTTCTATGAGTCTATCGTGATGCACGACGGTATCCGCGACGATAGGCATGCTCTGTGGCAGTCGGCCCCTATCACAGGGATGTCGTCTGTGGAGCGTATCGAGTTCATCAAGGGAGCGGCATCGATGACGGTAGGGCACTCGGCCCTAGGGGGTGCCATCAATATCGTGCACAAACAGCCTACTGCCCAGAGCCATTACAACGCCCGTATCAGTGCTGGCTCGTGGGGCACTATCCACGCTCAGGGTGGAGCTAGTGGAGCTATCACCGACCGCCTCACCTTCCGTGCCGATGCCGAGCTACTGCGTAGCCGTGGCTGGCGCGACAACTATCGCAACGTAGCCAATGCTCGCCTAGCCCTCGACTGGGTGATCAACTCCAATCACAAGCTGAGCTTCATCCTCAAGGGCAATAGAGACAGCTATGGTGGCGACTACGGCCAGCCTCACCTCAAGTGGGATCTCTACCGCAAGAGCGACAACAGCCTCGCCTTCGGCCGTGGCTCACTGCCCATCAACGTACCACGCTCGCTCAGCTACTCCGACCCTGCCGACGACCTCTCGCACCGCGCCTGGGCTGCTGCTATCCGTTACGAGGGGCACCTAGGGAACGGCTGGAAGCTACACAACAGCCTCTCGACTAGCTACGACGACATCGACTACTACTCGACCGACGTCATCGGCTACCTCACAGGTAGCGATGCCCCTGCGTCGGCCCCCTACTACTACCGCGATGGCGACAAGCAGGTACCCGTATCGATCGATCAGATCAAGCGCTATGGCTTCGCCTTTGCCTACAACACGCTAGCCGTCCAAGACCAGCTAGAGCTCACGGGCAAGAAGCAGTGGGGCTCTACCACCCATGCCCTACTCTTCGGCCTCGGCTACACCTACATGCGCTTGCCACGCTACGATGGTGCTACCTATAGTGGCCCCAACTACAACAGCGACGGTGAGGGTGGTATCACCTCCTCCACCGCCCCTGAGCGCAACCAGGGCTACCTAAACTGGACGTTTGGCCGTCGTCAGCTATTCACCGATCAGGTCTACGCCCTCTATGCCCAAGACTACCTAACCTGGGGCAAGCTCAATGCCCTAGCTAGCCTGAGACTCGACTACTTTAGTCGCAACTACGAGGTCAACAAGATAGCCGGCATCGGCCATATCCTCTCGACTAGCTACGACCATACCGTGCGCAACCTCGCCCTAACCTACCGCTTCGGCCTCGTGTACAACTTCAGCAAGGCATTCAACGTCTATGCCTCTACCTCCAACTTCTACAAGCCTCAGCGCGTAGTCCTCTCATCCGAGGTTATCTATCTACACGCCAATGGCACCGAGATGACCCCAAGCGACCTCAAGAAGCTCCCCCCCGTCAAGGGTGAGCAGTACGAGGTAGGAGCACATCTCGACCTAGGCAATACGCTCAGCGTGAATGTCGCTGCCTACCACATCAGCATGAGCAACGTGATGAAGTCCAACATCGGGTCGCTCAATGGCAAGCGCATCGGGGGGCTCGTAGGACGCTCCACTAGCCGAGGCGTAGAGGTCGATGTAGCCTACTCGCCTATCAAGGCCCTAGATCTGACCCTAGGCTATGCGTACACCGATGCTCGCGTACGTGAGTTCTCCTCGACGGTGTACACCAAGGACGTGGCCGCAGGCAACTACGTGCGCCGTGTGCCTAGGCACAAGCTCGTGGCATGGGCCTTCGGCAACCTTGCCCTCGGGCACGACCAGCGTCTGCGCCTAGGGCTAGGGCTCGAGCAGAATGGACAGTCATTCACCGACGAACGCAATCTCTACAAGCTCCCTAGCTACACCGTGCTACATGCCCTAGCCGTGTACCGCACAGGGGCATGGACGCTACAGCTCAACGTCAATAACCTCCTCGACGCCACCTACTACCGCTCTGCGATCAACAGCGTGCAGTTCATCCCTGCCGAGGAGCGCAACCTAACGCTCACCGTAGGCTTCGACCTCTAGCCGTCTCATCCCCCTCCCTGCACAGCACCAGCAAGGCCTATGCCTCGCTGGTGCTGTGCCCTATATGCCCCCTACACCTCACACGAGAAGCCTATCTGGTCAAGCGACCTTCGATGGCTGAGCGATGTGCATTGTGGGTAGAGATACGGGGGTGACCCTAGACCGTACTGAGTGAAGGCTTGCGTATCGAGATAATTGCTATCTTTGTGGTGGAAGATTTTTTAATTAAGATTGAGATTTATGTCCAGCAATGAGTTTTTTGGAGAGGATCACAATAGGCCGGTTTCTCACTATACCTATTACGACCCCGTCCTCCAGCGCACGCTGATGCAGCGCGTCTTTCTGTGGATGAGCATCGGGCTAAGCATCACAGGCTTCATGGCCTACGTTGCCTACGACAACATGTGGTCTATAGCCATCGCCTCTAGCTCTGGTCTGCTATGGGGGCTTATCATCGGGCAGATCCTGCTCGTCATGGGGCTATCGGGGATGATACACCGCATTAGCTTCCCTGTGGCTACAGGTCTCTTCGCGCTATACTCGGTGCTCAATGGGCTCACCATGAGCTTCATCTTCGAGATCTACACGATGACCTCTATCGCTCAGGTCTTCTTCATCTCGGCAGGTATGTTCGGTGCCATGGCCCTATATGGCTACCTAACCAAGCGCGACCTGACTAGCTGGGGTAGCCTACTACTCATGGCCCTCGTCGGGCTAATCATCGCAGGAATAGTGAACATATTCCTCAAGAGCGAGACGATGTCGCTCATCGTAGCAGGTATCGGTGTGATCGTCTTCGTAGGGCTAACGGCCTACGATGTGCAGAAGATCAAGCACCTCTTCGCCAATGCAGTCGAGGACAACGAGGAGACCAAGAAGCTCGGTGTACTAGGGGCCTTGACCCTTTACCTCGACTTCGTCAATCTCTTCCTCTACCTACTCCGCCTACTCGGCAACCGCAAGTAGCCTCTAGAGGCCTTCATAGCCCCAAGCCCTTGAGATTTTTTCTCAGGGGCTTTGGTGCTTGATAAGAATAGGATAGCGAGGGCAGAGAGGCAGAGGCGCGAGATTTTTTGCTCAGAAATTTGGCAGGTATCAAAAAGTGCCCTATCTTTGCAACCGAAAACAGAGAACAACTCTGCGGAAGTAGCTCAGTTGGTAGAGCATAACCTTGCCAAGGTTAGGGTCGCGGGTTCGAGTCCCGTCTTCCGCTCAAGGCAAGCCCGAAGCAGTCGCTTCGGGCTTTTGCGTGTATCAAGGTGGCAGACGTGCCTATATTTTATGTCTTTTATCTTGTCCGTTAGGCGAGTAATCTGTACTTTTGTGTCCGATATAGTGGTATGGGGCGGGGCGAAGTGTTCGCTCGGTCCTTGGTCTATATTCATATAGCAAGCATAAGATGGAAGATAAGCAACTAACCCTCGACAAGCGATACCTACGTATGGCTATGATATGGGCGGAGAACTCGTACTGCGTGCGTCGCCAAGTCGGGGCCCTCATCGTGAAGGATAAGAGCATTATATCCGACGGCTACAACGGCACCCCAGCAGGCTTTGAGAACGTCTGCGAAGACGAGAATGGCCTCACCAAGCAGTATGTGCTCCATGCCGAGGCCAATGCCATCACCAAGGTAGCTGGTAGCACCAACGACTGCCGTGGTGCGACCCTCTACGTCACGGCTGCCCCCTGCATCGAGTGCTCCAAGCTCATCATCCAGGCTGGTATCAAGCGCGTTGTCTATGGCGAAGTGTATCGCCTACGAGACGGTGTCGAGCTCCTAGAGCGTGCTGGAATACAGGTAGACTACCTCCCCCTAGCAGAATAGATATAGTACAACGACTTAATCGAACATATGCTTCGCAAACTCATATACATCATCATCTTCGGTGTCATCTTCTCGATAGGGATACTCGTCGGCAAGCGTCTGCCGATAGGCTCTATGGGGCAAGACCGCATCTCGGACGTGCTACAGCTCATCGAAGAGCACTATGTAGACACGATAGACATGAACCGCGTCGATGAGCGTGTCATCCCCCTCATCCTCTCCGAGCTCGATCCGCACTCTACCTACCTATCGGCCGAAGCCAACAGGAGCGAAGAGGAGGGGCTCGAGGGGAGCTTTGAGGGGATAGGTATCCAGTTCAATAGGCTCAAGGACACCGTCATCGTGTCGCGTGTCTTCGAGGGTGGTGGAGCTGCTCGTGCAGGCCTACAGGCTGGCGACCGCATCGTCATGGCCGATACCACCGACCTCACGGGCAAGGGTCTCACCAACGAGCGCGTTACGAAGGCTCTCAAGGGCCCTGGAGGCTCTGTAGTGCGCCTACACCTACTGCGTGCAGGCAAGCGCGAGACAGCATCGGTAGTACGTGGCCCTGTACCCGTGAGCAGCATCGATGCAGCCTATATGATAGCCCCCAAGGTGCTCTATGTACGTATCAACAAGTGGGGAGGTCAGACGCACCAAGAGTTTCTCACGGCCTACGCCCAGCACCGCGATCAGGGCATAGAGGGCATAGTCCTTGACCTCCGCGACAATGGTGGAGGTTATCTTGATGCCCCTGTATCGCTCGCAGGCGAGTTTCTCCCCCGAGGGGCCGAGATCGTGTACACCGAGGGGCGTAGCTACCCTCGACACGACTATCACACCGACAAGGATGGCCTACTCATGGATATGCCACTGGTGGTGCTGGTCAATGAGTTTAGCGCGAGCTCGAGCGAGATATTCGCAGGTGCTATGCAAGACCACGACCGCGCCAAGATCGTAGGTCGGCGCACCTTCGGCAAGGGGCTCGTGCAGCGTCCCTTCATGCTCCCCGACAGCTCTGTCATCCGCCTTACGATAGCTCGCTACTACACCCCTAGCGGGCGTAGCATACAGAAGAGCTATGCGGCTGGCACCGATGCCTACAGCCGCGACCTCGAGGAGCGTCTAGAGCATGGCGAGCTCTACTCGATGGATAGCATCGCCCAGACAGATACGCTCCGATATTACACCAAGAGCGGGCGGGTGGTACATGGTGGTGGTGGCATCACACCCGACATCTTCGTGCCTCGCGATAGCACGGGGATCAACTCATACTACATCCGCCTCGTACAGAGTGGTACGCTACCACGCTTTGCTTTCGACTACGCCGATAGCCACCGCGCAGAGCTCTCTCGCTACGCTACCGTAGGGGAGCTCTCCAAGCATCTCAAGGGGCTCGGCCAGGGGCTCCTCTACGACTACGCCTACTATGCTCAGAGCGCAGGCATAGCCATCCGCACGACCTATCTACAGCGCTCTGCAGAGCTCATCTTGGGGCAACTACATGCCCTCATCGCCGACAATATCGCCAAGGATACGGGTGCCTACTACGAGGTGATCAATGCCACATCGAGCGAAGTGCGCGAGGCTGTCGACCTACTCCTACAGGGGCGGTGGCGTCCTCTGCCTACCGACCAGCCCGTCTCCCTAGCCGTAACGGCCGACTCCAGCTCACATGGATAAGCAGGCACTACGGCAGGAGCTACGGCGTCTAGGGCGTGCCCTCTCCCCCGAGGCTAGAGCCGAGGCTTCGCGCTCCATCTGCGCACGCCTACGCACGCTCATCAGCGAGATAGGGCCACGGCACATCGCCCTATACATGGCTCTGCCCGACGAGCCCGACCTCACGCCTCTACTTCCCGAGCTCGCTACCGCACATCAGCTCTATCTGCCACGAGTCATCGACGACGAGACCATGGCCTTCTATCGCTACCGCCAGGGCGATCCCCTAGAGCCGACGGGGCACTACCGCATCGCGGAGCCTCAGCCCCTAGAGCGTGTCGCGCCCTCTACCCTCGACCTGATCGTAGTACCAGCCATGGCCTACGATGCCGAGGGCTACCGACTGGGGCGCGGGCGAGGCTACTACGACCGCTATCTGAGCTCTACCCGCGCCTACACCGTGGGCGTCTCGCTAGGGCTACTGCCCATAGCCTCTCTGCCGCGCTCCCCGTGGGATATACCTATGGATCAGGTGATACTACCCTAGCCGGCCAATACTCACAAGACGAATTATGACACCGACCTCCATACCTACCCCCATGCGCCATGCTGCGCGCGCTGGGCTACTACTTGGGCTCTACTTCGTGCTCAAGTATTTCTGCCTAATGTACGCCTTCTCCATGCCTGGGCTGATCCTGCTCTACATCGTAGCGACGCTACTCGTTCCCGTACTAGCCTATCGCCTTACGCGTCAGTACCGCGCCCTCATCCCAGCACAGTATGGCTTCCCTATGTCTCTCGCATGGGCACACGGAGTGCAGCTCTATGCCTTCGCCTCGCTCGTGGTGCTGATCCCCCACTATATCTTCTACACCAGCATCCTGCCCGACCAGCTCCCCGCTATGGAAGCCCTACTAAAGGCCTCCATGGCTCAAGATCCGCAGATGCGCGCCCTCGTCGAGGGCATGCTCCAAGGTCAGCTACCTACCGATATTATACGGAGCTTCCTATCAGAGACTAGCACCTTTGCCAAGCTTTGGAACGACCTAGGCAACAACCTCATGGCAGGCTGTGTCCTGAGCCTCATCAATGCTCTCATCCTACGACGTCCACCTCTCAACGCCTAGACACTATGGATATATCAGTAGTCATCCCTCTATACAACGAAGCCGAATCGCTACCCGAGCTCGAGGCGTGGATACGCCGAGTGATGCAGGAGCATGGCTTCAGCTACGAGATCATCTTCATCAACGATGGTAGCACCGATGCCTCTTGGCAAGTAATCACCGAGCTACAGCGCACCAACCCTGCCATTAGGGCTGTGAAGTTTCGGCGCAACTATGGCAAATCGCCTGGGCTACAGTGTGGCTTCGAGCGTGCTCAAGGCGACGTCGTCATCACCATGGATGCCGACCTACAGGACTCGCCCGACGAGATCCCCGAGCTCTATCGTATGATCCGCGAGGACGGATACGACCTCGTCAGTGGCTGGAAGCAGAAGCGCTACGACCCTCTGCTCTCCAAGAACCTCCCCTCCAAGCTCTTCAACGCCACAGCACGCAAGCTATCGGGCATCGACAACCTGCACGACTTCAACTGTGGGCTCAAGGCCTATCGCCTAGAGGTCGTCAAGAACATCGAGATCTACAACGACATGCATCGCTACATCCCCTACATGGCCAAGAATGCAGGCTTCACACGTATCGGGGAGAAGGTAGTACAGCATAGGGCGCGCAAGTATGGCTCGACCAAGTTTGGGCTCGACCGCTTCGTCAATGGTTACCTCGACCTCATCACCCTATGGTTCACATCCACCTTCGGGCGCAAGCCTATGCATTTCTTCGGCCTCGGGGGTAGCCTCATGTTCCTCATCGGCTTCATCGCCCTAGGGATCATCCTGACGAGCAAGTTCCTCCACCTCTACCACGGCACACCTGCTCCGCTTGTTACCGACCGTCCCTATTTCTTCATCGCCCTGGCCGCCATGGTGATCGGGGTGCAGCTCTTCCTCGCAGGCTTCCTCGGTGAGCTCATCAGCCGACAAGCCTCCGACCGCAATACGTACAAGATAGAAGAGGAGATCTAGCACATGGCACAGCTTCCATCAGTACGCCTAGGGCGTGGCGTTCGTATCGCCCTCATACTCATCCCCAGCCTCATACTCCTACAGGTCATCCGCCGATGTCAGTCCGAGGAGAGTAGCCAGCAGGCATCCACATACACAGAGCTCACAGGCGAGATCTTCCATACCTACTACCGCATCAAGTACGACAGCCCTGTCGACCACAGCGTGGCCGTCGACTCGACCTTCAAGGCCTTTAGCCACTCGCTCAACCCCTTCGACTCCACCAGCCTCATCACTGCCATCAACCGCAACCTCTCCACCCATACCGACAGCATGCTACGACACGTATGGCGGGCATCGGTCGATATAGCACGGGCTAGTGGCGGACGCTACGACGTTACTTGTTCTCCGCTGATCAACGCTTGGGGCTTTGGTTTCGACTCGCTACGCACAGGGCTCACGCCTGCTATACTCGACAGCCTAAGAGGCTTCGTCGGCTATCGGTCGGTATCGCTCGTGGGCGAAGAGCTCATCAAGCAAGATCAGCGTACCATATTCGACTTCTCGTCTATCTCCAAGGGCTACTGCTCCGACCTCGTTGGTCAGACACTACGCGCCCATGGAGCCAACAACTACATGGTAGAGCTAGGCGGCGAGATCGCCTTCCGTGGCACCAACCCCAAGGGCGAGCCCTGGCGCATAGGCATCAACAAACCTATCGATGACGAGACGGGGCTCCTCAACGAGCTCGAAGTGATAGTACGCCTCGATCGCCCCGAGGGGGGGCTAGCCACCTCGGGCAACTACCGCAACTATCGTGTGGTCGATGGCAAGAAAGTAGCCCATACGATCAACCCCCTGACAGGCTATCCTGTCCAGACCGATGTGCTAAGCGCCACGATACTTGCCCCCAGCTGTATGATGGCCGATGGCCTAGCCACAGCATGTATGACGATGACGTCGGCCGAGGTACCAGCTCTCATCGCTCAGTTCCCAGGGGTCGAATACCTGCTCATCCTAGGAGGTGAGGGTGATAAGAGCTTCCGCACGGTGATGAGCGAGGGCTTCCGCAAGCTAATCGTATCGCCCGAGTAGCCCCTCCCCCACTCCCTCCCCACACAGACAAGGCCGTGCCATCCCTCGATGCCACGGCCTTCGCCATCTCCCCTCCTCTATCGAATACGAACCACTGCTTGGATCCTCGCATTCGCAGGAGCATATTCCCCTGCCTTGCTGTCCTCAAGCACCAGCCGAGACCAATCAGCCCTATCGCCATCAAGAGGGGAGGCATGAGGGGCAAAAATGATCGATATTTTGGGACGAAAACATCGATATTTTGGGGTAAAAACATCGAACTTTTTGCCTAGAAATATCGAACTTTTTGCCTAAAAACATCGGACTATCGGGGCAAGAACATCGATGTCCTTTTGTGAGGCTCCCCCCCTAGTCCTTGGCTAGACCCGAAGGGCGGCGCACAACTGAGCAACGGTCGGCAACCTCCGAGGAGCTGAAGCAAGAGTGAGGCACAAAGAAGTCCGCCCACGACCTCGATCGAGGTGCGTGGGCGGACTTAGCTATGATTGATTAAGGGCGACTAGCTTACCAGCTGGCCTTCTTAACGCCTGGGATCAGACCCGCAGCGGCCATTTCGCGGAACTGAATACGCGAGATACCGAACTGGCGCATATACCCCTTGGGACGACCCGTCATGCTACAACGATTGTGCAGGCGGATGGGCGACGCATTCTTGGGCAGTGTCTGTAGCTTCTGAGCGGCCTCAAAAGCCTCAGCGAAATCACCCGTACTAACGATCTTCTTGAGAGCTTCACGCTTGGCAGCATACTTAGCCACTAGCTTAGCACGCTTTACCTCGCGTGCCTTCATTGATTCCTTTGCCATTTCTTAGTTTGCTTTTTTAGCGTTCTTGAATGGAAGACCAAACTCCTTGAGCAGGGCGTAGCCCTCTTCATCGGTCTGAGCGCTCGTTACGAACGTGATGTTCATACCGAGGATCTTGGTGATGCTGTCGAGGTTGATCTCAGGGAAGATGATCTGCTCGCTGATACCGAGGGTATAGTTGCCACGGCCGTCGAGCTTGCTCTCGATACCCTTGAAGTCGCGGATACGTGGTAGCGCGATGCGGATGAGGCGCTCGAGGAACTCGTACATCTGCTCACGACGTAGCGTAACCATCACACCGATGGGCATCTTGCGACGTAGCTTGAAGTTCGAGATGTCCTTCTTGGACACCGTAGCCACAGCCTTCTGACCAGTGATAGCCGAGAGCTCTGCAATAGCCACATCGATGATCTTCTTATCACCTGTAGCCATACCAAGACCCTGGTTGATCACGATCTTCTTGAGTACGGGCACCTGCATGCGGCTCTTGTAGCCGAACTGCTCGATGAGAGCAGGAACGATGCGCTCCTTATATTCGTTCTTGAGACTTGCTGTATTGCTCATTACTTAATCTCCTCCCCAGACTTTTTTGAATAACGTACTAGTTTGCCAGCGTCATTCAGCCTACGGCCGATACGCGTAGCCTTACCACTCTTGGGGTCTACCACATTGAGGTTAGAGATGTGGATAGGGGCTTCCTTCTTCTCAATACCACCCTGAGGGTTCTTGGCACTGGGCTTGGCATGCTTGGTAACGATCCCCACACCCTCGACGATAGCGCGTTGCTTGTCCACAAGGACCTCGAGGACACGACCGGTCTTACCCTTGTCGGCACCTGCCAGCACGACTACATTGTCGCCCTTCTTGATATGTAACTTGCTCATTTCTGTTTCGTTTTATTATAGCACTTCGGGCGCCAGTGAAACAATCTTCATATTGGTAGCACGAAGCTCACGAGCTACGGGGCCGAAGATACGGCTACCACGCATATCGCCAGAGGCGTTGAGCAGTACACAAGCGTTGTCGTCGAAGCGGATGTACGAGCCATCGGGACGACGGATTTCCTTCTTGGTACGCACGATCACTGCCTTGGATACGATCCCCTTCTTGAGGTCGCTCGATGGGATCACGCTCTTCACCGACACTACGATGATATCACCTACTGAAGCATAGCGACGACGAGTACCACCAAGTACGCGGATGCAGAGGGCTTCCTTGGCACCGCTATTGTCAGCTACTACTAGTCTTGACTCTTGTTGTATCATATATTACTTAGCTCTTTCGATAATACTTACTAGTCTCCATCTCTTGGTACGGCTGAGAGGACGAGTCTCCATGATGCGCACAGTGTCGCCGATCTGGCACTCGTTCTTCTCATCGTGGGCATGGTACTTCTTCGTCTTGTTGACGAACTTACCATAGATAGGGTGCTTCTCCTTCCACTTGACAGCGACCGTGATGGTCTTGTCCATCTTGTTGCTCGAAACGACACCTACGCGTTCTTTTCTTAGTCTTCTTTGTTCCATGAGTTCACCCTATTAATTGTTGCTGAGCTCGCGCTCGCGTAGGATAGTCTTGATCTGAGCGATAGCGCGACGCTGGGTGCGGAGAGCCGCAGGCGAATCAACGGGCGATACAGCGTGATCGATACACTTCTTGTTGTAGGCGGCCACCTCGGCTACCAGACGCTCCTGCAGTTCAGCAGTGCTCAGAGCTTTTAGTTCTGCTAGTTTCATTGCTTATTACAGGCTAGTGTTAGACATATCGTAGTCTCGACGCACAACGAACTTCGTTACCACGGGGAGCTTCTGCGCAGCTAGGCGAAGAGCTTCCTTAGCCACCTCGTAAGATACGCCCTCGATCTCGAAGAGCATACGTCCAGGCGTTACGTTGGCTACGAAGCCTTCGGGCGAACCCTTACCCTTACCCATTCGGACGTCGGCTGGCTTCTTAGTGATTGGCTTATCTGGGAAGATACGCACCCACACCTGCCCCTGACGCTGCATGTAACGCGTTACGGCGATACGAGCAGCCTCTATCTGGCGACCGGTGATCCAGCGTGTACCCAGAGACTTGATGCCGAAAGAGCCGAAGGCAAGCTGGTTGCCACGATGAGCATTACCCTTGGCACGGCCCTTCTGGACTCTTCTAAACTTAGTTTTCTTTGGTTGTAACATCTCTGTGTTCTGTTAAATGTTAGCGATTGCCACCTCTTCTTCTACCACCACGGTTGCCACGGCCGCCATCGCGACGTGGACCTTCTCCTCTCTGGGCTGCCTTAGGCTGTGTGAAGTTGGGAGCGAGGTCGCGCTTGCCGTACACCTCACCCTTGCAGATCCACACCTTGATGCCTAGGATCCCTACCTTGGTCAGAGCCTCGGCGCGAGCGTAGTCGATGTCTGCACGTAGTGTGTGCAGAGGCGTACGCCCTTCCTTGTACATCTCGCTACGTGCTATCTCGGCACCATTGAGACGACCCGATACCTGTACCTTGATACCCTCAGCACCACCGCGCATAGCAGAGGCGATAGCCATCTTCACAGCACGACGGTAGGCAATCTTACCCTCGAGCTGACGAGCCACATTGTCCGCTACGATAGCAGCGTCAATCTCGGGCTTGCGCACCTCGAAGATATTGATCTGAACATCCTTGTTTGTAATCTTCTTGAGCTCTTCCTTGAGCGTGTCCACGTCCTGACCACCCTTACCGATCACCATACCGGGGCGGGCCGTGCAGATCGTGATCGTAACGAGCTTGAGAGCGCGTTCGATAACGATACGTGATACGCTTGCATTAGCCAGACGAACACTCAGATAGCGACGCAGACGATAGTCCTCGAGGAGCTTCTCGCCATACTTGTTGCCACCATACCAGTTGGAATCCCATCCACGGATGTATCCCAAACGATTGCTTATTGGATTTGTCTTCTGTCCCATCTGACTTAGTTGTTTTTAGTATCCACGAAGATTGTAACGTGATTGGAACGCTTGCGGATACGGTAGCCACGACCCTGTGGAGCAGGACGCATACGCTTGAGCGTAGCAGCACCATCCACGAAGATACGCGTGATGAAGAGCTCACCGTCCTCAGCCTTGCGCTCATTCTTTTGTTCCCAGTTTGCGATAGCCGAACGCAGGAGCTTCTCTACACGTGCACTAGCCTCCTTGTTGGAGAACTTGAGTACACCGAGAGCACGATTAACCTCCATGCCACGCACCATGTCTGCTACGAGGCGCATCTTGCGAGGCGACGTAGGCACGTTGCGCAGAGAAGCGAAGTACTGCGTCTGCAGTGCTTCCTTACGAGCATCGGCTGATAGCTTTTTTCTCTTACCCATTTCTTAATACTTTAATATTTAGATTCTGAAGTATGATACCTCAGCCGATTACTTCTTCTTATTGCCACCATGACCACGGAAGGTACGCGTTGGCGAAAACTCACCAAGCTTGTGCCCTACCATGTTTTCTGTCACGAAGACTGGGATGAACTTATTCCCATTGTGCACTGCAATGGTATGGCCCACGAAGTCGGGGCTGATCATTGAGGCACGTGCCCATGTCTTGATTACTGACTTCTTGCCAGACTCATTCATCGCAAGCACCTTCTTCTCGAGCTTGAGATTGATATATGGACCTTTCTTTAGTGAACGACTCATAATTCTCTATTGGTTTATCAATTACTTCTTACGACGCTCGATGATGTACTTCGAAGAGTGTTTCTTGGGAGCACGCGTCTTGAGACCCTTGGTGTATAGGCCCTTGCGGCTGCGTGGGTGTCCCCCGCTAGCACGGCCCTCACCACCACCCATTGGGTGATCGACAGGGTTCATAACCACACCACGGTTGCGAGGACGACGACCTAGCCAGCGTGAGCGACCAGCCTTACCACTGCGCTCGAGCGCATGGTCGCTGTTGCCTACGCTACCGATCGTAGCCTTACATGCCGAGAGGATACGGCGCGTCTCGCCGCTAGGCATCTTGATAACCACGTAGAGATCTTCACGCGACGTCAGCTGAGCGAAGACACCAGCAGAGCGTACCATCTTGGCTCCCTGACCAGGGCGCAGCTCGATGTTGTGAATGATAGAGCCGACGGGGATATTGGCTAGTGGAAGGCAGTTACCTACCTCAGGTGCAGCCTCTGCACCCGACATCACCTGCTGACCTACCTCTAGCCCATCGGGTGCTAGCATATAGGCCTTGGCACCATCTGCGTAGTAGAGCAGAGCGATACGAGCCGTGCGGTTGGGGTCGTACTCAATGCTCTTGACTGTAGCAGGGATACCATCCTTGCTTCTCTTGAAGTCGATGAAGCGGAACTTCTGCTTGTGACCGCCACCGATATAGCGCATCGTCATCTTACCGGTGTTGTTGCGACCACCAGACTTCCTCTTACCGACTACGAGAGACTTCTCTGGTGCGCTCGCAGTGATGTTGTCAAAGGCACCAATAACCTTATGTCTCTGCCCCGGCGTTGTGGGCTTCAGTTTACGTATAGCCATTGTTCTGTTTAGATGTTTGCGTAAAAGTCAATGGTCTGACCCTTCTCCAGCGTAACCACAGCCTTCTTGAACGCAGCAACCTTGCCACGGATCAGCCCACTCTTCGTATAGCGAGCCTTGAGCTTACCGCTATAGTTCATCGTGTTTACGCTTACGACCTTTACATTGTACATAGCCTCTACGGCATTCTTGATCTCAATCTTGTTGGCATCAGGAGCTACACGGAATACATAGCGCTCGGGCATCTGCTCCGTGATGGCAGTAGTCTTCTCCGTGATGACGGGCTTGATGATAATTCTCATTGCTTTACCTCCTTGATTATGCCTTGAATTGTTCGTTGATGACAGCTACAGAGGCTTCTGTAAGGACGAGCTTCTTGCAGTTGAGCACCGCATAGGTGTTCAGCTGGAAAGCATTCATCACTAGAGCCGTGGGGATGTTGCGAGCAGAGAGAGCCACATTCGAGCTCACATGATCAGCTACGAATAGAGCCTTCTGCCCCTCCAGACCTAGAGCCTTAGACACCTCAACGAAGCTCTTCGTCTTGGGTGCTTCGAAGTCGAAGTTTTCCACTACGATGATCTCACCAGCAGCGGCGCGAGCCGATAGAGCCGAGCGGCGAGCCAGACCCTTGAGCTTCTTGTTGAGCTTGAAGCTGTAGCTGCGTGGCACTGGACCGAATACACGACCACCACCTACGAGCAGAGGAGAGTTGATATCACCACGACGAGCACCACCGCCACCCTTCTGGCGGATCAGCTTGCGCGTGCTACCTGAGATTTCACTACGCTCCTTAGACTTGTGGGTACCCTGACGCTGGTTAGCCAGATACTGCTTTACATCCAAGTAAACAGCGTGCTCATTGGGCGCGATACCGAATACGGCATCGTCGAGAACGATCTTACGACCCGTGTCCTGACCCTTGATGTTATATACACTTAGTTCCATTTACTTTTCGATTACAACGATTGAACCTTTAGCTCCTGGCACACTACCCTTGATGAGGATAAGGTTGTGCTCGGGCATAATCTTAATCACTTCGAGGTTCTGAACCGTTACACGCTCATTACCTGTCTGACCGGCCATACGAGTCCCCTTGAATACCTTAGCAGGATACGAACACGCACCTACAGAACCGGGGGCACGAAGACGATTGTGCTGACCGTGTGTAGCCTGACCCACACCGCCGAAGCCGTGGCGCTTAACTACACCCTGGAAGCCCTTACCCTTGCTGGTACCTACGACGTCTACGAAAACGCTGTCGGCAAAGAGGCTCACATCAATCACATCGCCTAGATTGTACTTGCTACAATCGAAACCTTTGAACTCGGCCAAGTGTCTCTTGGGGCTCACACCAGCCTTGGCAAAATGACCCTGCAGGGGCTTGCTCGTGTGCTTCTCCTTTGCATCAGAGAAACCGAGCTGTAGCGCCTCATAGCCATCCTTTTCCAAGGTCTTGATCTGCGTAACCACGCAAGGACCTACTTCAATAACAGTGCATGGAAGATTCTTTCCCTCGGCACTGAAAACGGATGTCATTCCGATTTTCTTTCCTAACAAACCTGGCATTTCAGTTTCTTATTTATTATTCTCACACCTTGATTTCAACCTCTACACCGCTGGGAAGCTCGAGCTTCATCAGCGCATCTACGGTCTCGGCCGTAGAGTTGTGGATGTCGATAAGTCTCTTGTAAGAGCTTAGCTCAAACTGTTCGCGAGACTTCTTGTTTACGAACGTTGAACGGTTAACCGTGAAGATACGCTTGTGCGTGGGGAGCGGAATTGGACCGCTCACCACTGCACCTGTAGCCTTCACAGTCTTTACGATCTTCTCGGCACTCTTGTCGACGAGCTGATGATCGTAAGACTTCAACTTGATTCTAATCTTTTGGCTCATTATACTTATTACTAGTGGAATACTACTTGATAAGATCTACACGACCGCCTACCTCTTCGAGCACGGCACGAGCGATACCCGATGACACCTCGGCATAGTGCGAGAACGTCATAGAGTTGGTAGCACGGCCCGATGTGATAGTGCGTAGCTGCGTTACGTAGCCGAACATCTCTGCTAGGGGTACCTTGGCCTTGACGAGCGTAGCACCACCAGCCGTCGTGTCTTGGCCCTCGGGCAGACCGCGACGCTTGTTGAGGTCTCCGATCACAGAGCCCACGTAGTCGTCGGGAGTCTCTACCTCGAGGTGCATGATGGGCTCGAGGAGTACCGGACCTGCCTGAGCGCACGCATTCTTGAAGGCTTCACGAGCAGCGATCTCGAACGACAACTGGTCGGAGTCTACTGGGTGGAAGCTACCATCGATGAGCGTTACCTTGAGCTTGTCGAGGGCATAGCCAGCGAGAACGCCATTCTTCATGGCATTCTGGAAGCCCTTCTGCACCG
>JBHACB010000072.1:0-5798 GCA_041854325.1 Porphyromonas sp. | reverse complement strand
GCGATAGCAGCACCTGTAGCACGCTTGGCGTAGGAGGCGACAGTGATGAGGGGCTCGAGCCCTAGCCGTTCGCCTAGGGTCTGTAGGATAGTGCCCATGAGTAGCGAGGCAAACAGCCCGAGCGCCATAGCCCCGAGAGCATCGACGAGGTAGACACGAGCCGATAGGGCCAAGCCTCTGTGCCTGCAATAAGTCTCTAGACGAGAGAGATAATGATGGTTCATGCCGTATAGATATGAGAAAGCCCCCCGAGGCAGTGGTCGCAGAGACCACGGGCACGGGGGGCTTGGGGAATTAGAGGGATCGGAGACGAGACTACTCGGCAGAGGTAGATGCCTCCTCTAGGGCGGCCTTCTCCTCGAGAGCCTTCTCGTGTTCGCTCTTGGGCATTACGACGAGCTTCTTGTACTCACGCATACCCGTACCGGCAGGGATGAGGTGCCCGCAGATAACGTTCTCCTTGAGCCCTTCGAGCAGATCCACCTTGCCATTGATAGCGGCATCATTGAGGACCTTGGTCGTCTCCTGGAAGGAAGCGGCACTCATGAAGCTCTTGGTCTGCAGTGCAGCGCGAGTGATACCCTGTAGTATCTGCTTAGCCGTAGCTGGCTTGGCATCACGTACCACTACGGGACGTAGGTCGCGTCGCTTGAGCTGGCTATTCTCATCGCGGAGACGACGTAGAGTAACGATCTGCCCAGGGCGGAGCGTTTCGCTGTCGCCAGCGTCTACGACTACCTTCTTGCCCCAAATGCGGTCGTTCTCCTCCATGACCTCTAGCTTGTCTACCACCTGCTGCTCGAGGAAGAGCGTTTCGCCCGGATCGACGATCTCTACCTTGCGCATCATCTGGCGTACGATCACCTCAAAGTGCTTGTCGTTGATCTTCACACCCTGTAGGCGATACACGTCCTGTACTTCATTGACGATGTACTCCTGCACTGCCGTTGGGCCCTTGATCTCGAGGATGTCGGTAGGCGTGATAGCACCATCGGAGAGTGGCGTACCACTGCGCACGAAGTCGCCCTCCTGCACCAGTAGTTGCTTGGACATAGGTACGAGATACTTCTTCTCTTCACCGATCTTGGGCTTGATAGAGATCTCGCGGTTGCCACGCTTGAGCTTACCGAAGATCACCTCACCATCTACCTCGGCTACTACGGCAGGGTTGGATGGGTTGCGCGCCTCAAAGAGCTCTGTAACACGAGGTAGACCCCCTGTGATGTCGCCTGCCTTGCTCACAGAGCGTGGGATCTTGACTAGCACCTCACCGACAGCTACGCTCTCGCCTTCGTCCTTGGCCACGTGTGCCCCGAGGGGCAGGTTGTAGGACTTGATAGGGTTGCCAGCCTTGTCGAGGATCTGGATACCAGGGGCTAGGTTGCGGTCCTTGGACTCGATGATGATCTTCTCGCGCAGAGCGGTCGTTTCGTCGGCCTCTACACGATAGGTAACACCCTCGATCACGTTGTCGAAGGCCACCTTACCAGCCACTTCGGACACGATAACGGCATTGAAGGGGTCGAACTGGAAGATAACCTCGCCCTTGCCGACCTTATCGCCCTCGTTGAAGAAGAGATGAGCACCATAGGGGATGCTACCAGTGAAGAGCGCAATGCGCGTATTGGGGTCGATGATACGGAACTCCGTCATACGGCTGATCACCACACGATGAGCACGCTCGGTAGCAGTAGCCTCAACCTCCACAGCACGAAGCTCCTCGAAGGCTAGGATACCATCAAACTTGGCCGATACGCTGTTCTCTGTGGCCACGTTGCTGGCCACACCACCGACGTGGAACGTACGGAGCGTGAGCTGTGTACCTGGCTCACCGATAGACTGAGCCGCGATAACGCCTACGACCTCGCCGCGCTGTACCATGTTGTTGGTAGCGAGGTTGCGACCATAGCACTTGGCGCAGACGCCCTTCTTGGACTCGCAGGTGAGCACCGAACGGATCTCAACATGCTCGATAGGACTGGCCTCGATGCGCTCAGCAGCTTCCTCACGGATCTCCTCGCCAGCGCGCACCAGCACCTCGCCCGTAGTGGGGTGGATGATGTCGTGCACCGACACACGGCCTAGGATACGCTCGTAGAGAGAGGCGATGACTTCTTCGTTCTTCTTGAGCTCGGTAGCCACAAGGCCACGAAGCGTACCGCAGTCGTCCTCGTTGATGATCACATCCTGCGACACGTCTACGAGACGACGCGTGAGATAACCAGCATCGGCCGTCTTGAGAGCCGTATCGGCAAGACCCTTGCGCGCACCGTGGGTAGAGATGAAGTACTCGAGCACGGAGAGCCCCTCCTTGAAGTTGGAGAGGATCGGGTTCTCGATGATCTGCTGGCCACCCTCGGCACCGCTCTTCTGAGGCTTGGCCATCAGACCACGGATACCAGAGAGCTGACGGATCTGCTCCTTGCTACCGCGAGCCCCAGAGTCCATCATCATGAAGACAGAGTTGAAGCCTTGGTTGTCTTCGCTCAGCTGCTTGATAAGGATATCCGACAGACGGCTGTTGATATGCGTCCAGGTGTCGATGATCTGGTTGTAGCGTTCGTTGTTGGTGATTACCCCCATTGCATAGTTCTGCATCACGCTCTCCACCTCATCGTAGCCCTCCTGGATCAGGCGAGCCTTCTCCTCGGGGATGATCACGTCACCGAGGTTGAACGATAGACCGCCCTTGAAGGCCATGTGATAACCGAGGTTCTTGATGTCGTCAAGGAACTTGGCCGTCGTGGCCACACCACATACCTTGATCACCTTACCGATGATGTCGCGCAGGGCCTTCTTGCCCAGCGTCTCATTAACATAGCCGACCTCCTTGGGGACGAACTCATTGACCATGAGACGACCGACAGAAGTCTTGACCATACGGCGCTGAGCTACACCATCTACGACGTCATCGACATAGACGTTGATAGGGGCATGCATGGCGAGCTTACCCTCGTTGTAGGCAATAGTTGCCTCCTCGGGGCCATAGAACGTAGCCCCCTCACCTTGTGTCCCAGTGCGGAGCTTGGAGATATAGTACAGCCCGAGCACCATATCCTGCGAAGGCACTGTGATAGGTGCACCATTGGCAGGGTTGAGGATGTTGTGCGAGGCCAGCATCAGCATCTGTGCCTCTAGGATAGCCTCGTTGCCGAGTGGTAGGTGTACGGCCATCTGGTCGCCGTCGAAGTCGGCATTGAATGCCGTACACGACAGCGGGTGTAGCTGGATGGCCTTGCCCTCGATCATCTTGGGCTGGAAGGCCTGGATACCGAGGCGGTGTAGTGTCGGAGCACGGTTGAGGAGCACAGGATGGCCCTTCATCACGTACTCGAGAATATCCCACACGACAGCCTCCTTGCGATCCACGATCTTCTTGGCACTCTTGACCGTCTTGACGATACCACGCTCGATCAGCTTGCGAATGATAAATGGCTTGTAGAGCTCCGCGGCCATATACTTAGGGATACCACACTCGTGCATCTTGAGCTCTGGCCCTACGACGATCACCGAGCGAGCGGAGTAGTCAACGCGCTTACCGAGGAGGTTCTGACGAAAGCGCCCCTGCTTACCCTTGAGGCTATCGGAGAGCGACTTGAGGGGGCGGTTGTTGTCGCTACGTACAGCACTCGACTTGCGAGAGTTGTCGAAGAGCGAGTCCACAGCCTCCTGTAGCATACGCTTCTCATTGCGCAAGATTACCTCGGGCGCCTTGATCTCGATCATGCGCTTGAGGCGGTTGTTGCGGATGATGACGCGACGATAGAGGTCGTTGAGGTCGCTCGTAGCGAAACGACCGCCATCGAGAGGCACGAGAGGGCGCAGATCGGGAGGGATCACAGGTAGCACCTTCATGATCATCCACTCGGGGCGGTTGACATGGCGGCTCTGACGGAAGCTCTCCACGACCTGTAGACGCTTGAGTGCCTCATTCTTGCGCTGCTGCGAAGTATCGGTGCTAGCCTTGTGGCGTAGCTCATACGAGAGAGCATCGAGGTCTAGGCGACACAGTAGGTCGTAGATAGCCTCGGCACCTGTCTTGCAGATGAACTTGTTGGGGTCGGTATCCTCGAGCTGAGCATTCTCGGGGTGCTCGGCCTCGAGGCGCTCCTGTAGCTCTAGGTACTCATCCTCGGTGAGGACAGCCAAGGGCTCTAGCTCGCCAGAGAACCAACCAGCCTGCACCACCACGTATCGCTCGTAGTACACGATAGCATCCAGCTTCTTGGCCGATATGCCTAGGAGGTAGCCCATCTTGTTGGGCAGAGAGCGGAAGTACCACACGTGCGCCACGGGGACCTCGAGCTTGATATGCCCCATACGCTCACGGCGTACCTTCTTCTCCGTAACCTCTACGCCACAGCGATCGCAGACGATGCCGCGGTAGCGGATACGCTTGTACTTGCCACAATGACACTCAAAGTCCTTGACAGGGCCAAAAGTGCGCTCGCAGAAGAGACCATCGCGCTCGGGCTTGTAGGTACGATAGTTGATCGTCTCAGGCTTGAGCACTTCACCAGATGAGTTCTCTAGGATCTCCTCGGGAGAGGCCAGAGAGATCGTAATCTTGGAGAAGTTATTCTTAATCTTATTATCTTTCTTAAATGCCATAATTCTAACTAAGAGGATTGTATGCGCCAAGCCTCACACACCGCCACCCTAGCCTAGGGAGCGATGTATGAGGTGGAGCAGATACGTTTAATCAAGCGTGAAACTGAGACCTAGACCCTTGAGCTCGTGCAGTAGCACATTGAGCGACTCAGGGATACCAGGCGTAGGCATGGGGTCGCCCTTGACGATAGCCTCGTAAGCCTTGCTACGTCCCTGCACGTCATCACTCTTGATAGTGAGGATCTCCTGCAGGATATGCGAAGCACCGAAGGCCTCGAGAGCCCACACTTCCATCTCCCCGAAACGCTGACCACCAAACTGGGCCTTACCCCCGAGAGGCTGCTGCGTGATGAGTGAGTACGGACCGATAGAGCGGGCATGCATCTTGTCGTCTACCATGTGACCCAGCTTGAGGAAGTAAGTAACACCTACCGTAGCGGGCTGGTCAAAGCGCTCGCCAGTACCACCGTCGTAGAGGTAGGTCTTACCGTTGCGTGGCAGGCCTGCCTTGTCCGTCCAGCTATTCATGTCGTCGAGCGAAGCACCATCGAAGATAGGCGTAGCAAACTTGCAGTCGAGCTTGCGACCAGCCCAGGCGAGCACGGCCTCGAAGATCTGACCGAGGTTCATACGGCTAGGTACACCAAGGGGGTTGAGGCAGATATCCACGGGCGTACCGTCCTCGAGGAATGGCATGTCTTCCTGACGTACCACCTTGGACACGATACCCTTGTTGCCATGGCGACCTGCCATCTTATCACCGACCTGGATCTTACGCTTCTTGGCGATATAGACCTTAGCCATCTGCACAATACCAGCGGGCAACTCGTCCCCGATAGTCTCGTCGAGCTTCTTGCGGCGGAGCTCCGCCTCAATCTCCTTCGACTTCTTCAGGTAGTTCACCGTTACCCTGTTCATCAGCTCGTTGGTGTGTTCGTCGTCAGTCCACTCGCCGAGCATCAGCTCATTGAATGGAAGAGCCTCCAGGTCAGCCTTGGTGAACTTGGCACCTGGCTTAATCTTATCGGTTCCGAGGAAGTCCTTCACGGACTTACATTTCTTGCCGCTGGTCAGTACGAGCAGTTTGTCGATGAATGCCGACTTGAGCTCGTTTTGCTGTATATCATACTTCTCATCAAGGGCGGCCGAGATCTCCTTGGCCTCGTTGCGCCCCTTCTTCTTAACGG
>JBHACB010000071.1:0-18178 GCA_041854325.1 Porphyromonas sp. | reverse complement strand
TCTCTAGGCGAGAGGGCTAGCACTCGTGCATGCTCTACGGGGGCGCCGGCTATGGTGCGGACGCTACCCGTGATGATACTTTGCCCTAGGGCACTGCCTCCTAGTAGCAGGAGGCTCAGTAGTGTGATGAGGCGTTGCATAGGAGGTCTCTTGATATAGCGATACATACATCGAGCTACTACATACCCTGCTCACAGTGCTAGTGAGCGGGTGTAGCTCGGGGGCGCGGTGGTGCGTCTCCCTCACTGCCCTAGAGGGGGCTATAGGCTAGATAGAGAGCCCGACAGCGACAGCTGGGGGAGGGGTAGCATGAGCCCTCGTGTCCCTGTCTTGCTCGGGGGCATAGCTGCTCTGATGTGGTGAGGGGTGCAGGGGCAAATTTAAGCAATTAGCTGGCGATTTGCAACCCCCATGTGTACATTTTTCTTGGGAGGAGGCCTAGGGGAGGGTCAGTTAGCGACAAGGGGGCTCCCTCGAGCCCTGTGGCGTGGCTAGCGAATGACGGCCTCGCGCAGGAGCTCTGCACCGATGGCCTGATTGATACGGCAGATGAGGCTGTGCCTATCGGTAGTGAGTGCCTGGCGCACAGCCGAGGAATAGGTGTCTAGATAGAGCACCCCATCGCGTATCTCGGGGTGGTGCACATACTGCGCCACGGGCCCTAGTATCGTGGGCAGAGCTTGTAGGGCGTGGTGCTCGAGCAGACGCTCGTGCATCTGCGGCTCCTCGCCTAGCAGGTGGCGTATGGCCTCGCCTAGGCTAATGGTCTCGGACTGTTTCATCGGTAGCAAGGGTTAGGGTGTCTATGCCGCCAGCATGTACGGCGAAGAGGTGGTAGTCGTCGCCCCACGAGTGGATGATCTCGTCGAGGTACTTGCGGTTGGTATCGGTGATGAAGATCTGCCCAAAGTCTTGCCCCCCGACAAGCTCGATGATACGCCCTACACGCTCGGCATCGAGCTTGTCGAATATATCATCGAGTAGTAGCATGGGCTGCTCGTCGTTGGTCTCGCTCAGGAGCCTATACTGGGCTAGCTTGAGGCTGATGAGGTAGGTCTTGTTTTGCCCCTCGCTCCCTATACGCCTGATGAGCTCGCCACCGAGCGTCATACAGAGGTCATCGCGATGAATGCCGTAGGTGGTATGCCCGATGAGGGCATCGCGCCCTCGACTGGTGCGCAGGAGCTCGTAGAGGGCACCCTCGGTGTCGTGGAGCTGGCTCTGATACTCGAGCCCCACGAGGTCGCGCTCCCTAGCGATAGCCGTGTAGTAGTGCTGGAAGTGTGGGACAAACCGCTCCACAAACGCTCGCCTACACTGCCATATGTACTGTGCGAGCCTATCCATCTGCGCATCGAGCACATCGAGGAGGGCATCGCTCGGCTGGGGGCTCTTGAGCAGCGTGTTGCGCTGGGCGAGGGCCTTGTGATACTGACTGAGGGCACTCATGTAGACGGCATCCTGCTGGGAGAGCTGCATATCGACGAAGCGTCTACGCTCCTCGCTACCGCCCTGTATGAGCTGGTAGTCTTGGGGTGAGACGATCACTAGGGGAAAGGCTCCGATGTGGTCGCTCAGGCGGTCGTACTCCTTCTTGTTGCGCTTGAGCACCTTGCGCTGGCCTGGGCGTATCTGTAGGAGTAGGCGACGCTCGTCGCCCCTGCCGCTCACGTAGCTGGCCTCGAGGATGGCGGCCTCGGTGTCGCGCCGTACGGCTAGGCTATCGGTGATACCTAGGTGGCTCTTGGTGAAGGATAGGTAGTGCAGGGCATCGAGGATATTGGTCTTGCCCATACCGTTGAGGCCGATGAAGCAGTTTACCTTGTCCGACAGGCTGAGGCTCGCCGTGGCAATGCTCTTGAAGTTGATAATATTGAGGTGCCTTAGTCTCATATGCCCACAAAGATAGCGCATAATGCCCAATCACCAACGCCTCCACGCCCCTCACGCCTCCCCACCCCATGGAGCAGAGCTGGCACTAGCCTAGGGGGCTCGGCATCCCTAGGGTGATCGGGTCGTTTGCCCTAGAGGTGCCGATCGTTTGCCCTAGGGCGGACGGGGCGATCACCCTAGGCCTACGCCTCGGGGGGGCGAAGGCGAGGGGGGGATGTTCGACGAGGGCGCAATTTTGCGTATATTTGTGGGACAATAAGATACTCGGACAATGGCAGACCAATATATCGTTTCGGCACGCAAATACAGGCCCGACACCTTCGCCTCGATAGTGGGGCAGGGGGCGATGTCCTCCACCCTGCGCACTGCGGTGCTACAGGGACGCTTGGCACACGCCTACCTCTTCTGTGGGCCACGTGGCGTAGGCAAGACTACGGCCGCTCGTGTGCTGGCCAAGACGATCAACTGCCTCGCCCTCTCGAGCGATGGCGAGGCGTGCAACGAGTGCGAGAGCTGTCGGGCGTTCAACGAGCAACGCTCCTTCAACGTCTTCGAGCTCGATGCCGCGAGCAACAACAGCGTCGACGACATGCGCGGCCTCATCGAGCAGGTGGCATCGCCTCCGATACACGGGCGGTATAGCGTGTACATCATCGACGAGGTGCACATGCTGTCGTCGGCGGCATTCAACGCTTTCCTCAAGACCCTCGAGGAGCCCCCTGCATATGCTATATTCATCCTCGCTACCACTGAGAAGCACAAGGTGCTCCCGACCATCCTCTCAAGGTGTCAGATATACGACTTTCATCGCATCACACTGATGGACATCGTGCGCCACCTCGCCTACGTGGCTACGAGCGAGGGCATAGTGGCCGAGGAGCCTGCCCTAGCCCTCATCGCAGAGAAAGCCGATGGCGGTATGCGCGATGCCCTCTCTATGCTAGACCGCGTGGCGAGCTATGCTCAGGGGCATATCACCTATGCTCACGCCCTCGAGTGTCTCAACATGCTCGACTACTCCTACTACGTGCGCATCGTAGACACCCTGCTCAGAGGCGACTATCAGGGGCTACTGCTGCTGCTCGATGAGCTCCTAGCCAAGGGCTTCGATGGCCAGCTCATCATAGGGGGGCTGGCTAGCTTCATGCGCGACCTCCTCGTGGTACAGCACCCCGACACGGCTCGCCTGCTAGAGAAGCCCGAGAGCGTCGCCCAGCTCTACCTACAGACGGCTCAGCGCATAGCTCCAGCAGGCCTACATCAGTGCCTCAAGCTACTAGTGGCCTGCGACCAGCAGTACCGTAGTGCCACCAACAAGCGTCTACTCGTGGAGCTCACCCTGCTCAATCTCCTCTCTGCCCTAGCCCTCAGTGCCCTAGCCCAGCAAGCGACGACCTCTACCCCACCCCCTGCATCACAGCCCACATCACCTACGCCTAGCCCTGCACCACGGCCACAGCCCGTAGCTACCCCACAGCCTCCCGTAGCCACGCCTACCCCACAGCCCGCAGCTACTCCACAGCCAGTAGCTACCCCGCCCTCTGCACAGCCCCCTGTGGCGACACCCTCCGCACAGCCTGCACCCCAGCCTACTACCCCTCCTCAGGCCTACCTAGGGCAGGAGAGTAGCATCAAGCGCACCCGAGAGAACTTCCGTGCCCTACAGAGCCGTGCCCAGCAGCAGAGGCAAGACTCCCCCACCCCGCAGACCGAGGTGAGGGAGGAGCTACACGAGCCCTTTGACGAGCAGCGCATGCAGCAGGCCTGGATGACCTTCATCGACCGCGAGCTCGAGGAGGAGCAGATCATAGCTCGCAAGCTCATGACGCAGTCGATCCCCAAGCTCATCAGCCCCCATATGGCCGAGGTAGGCATCGCCAATACCAGTGCCCTCATAGACCCTGTAGCCTCGGTACTGCCCCGCGCAGAGGCCTTCATGCGCCATATGCTACGCAATACCGACCTGAGCGTACGCATACGCCCCCTAGAGGCCTCTGAGGTGCGTCGCATACCCATCACTAGCCAAGAGCGTTATCAGGCTATGGCCGAGCACAACCCCATGCTCCACCAGCTACGCAACCGCCTAGGTCTACGTATCATATAGCCCCTATGCTCACTCTGATCTCTCCGGCCAAGACCTTCGACCTCAAGCCTCGCCCCCTAGGGGCTATAGAGCCTCTCACAGAGCCTCGCCTCTCCGCCTACATCGACCCTATAGTGCGCACCGCTCTACTGCTCGACGATAGAGAGCTAGGGCGAGAGCTCTCGCTAAGCCCCAAGCTAGTAGCAGAGGCTCGGCGACACTGGCGCGCCTTCGTAGAGGCGAGCTCCACGCCCCGACCTGCCATAGAGGCCTACTCGGGTATGGTATTCAAGAAGCTATCGGCCAGTACCTTCACTCCAGACGACTGGGTGTGGGCGCAGGATCATCTGGCGATATGCTCGTTCGTCTATGGTCTGCTACGCCCCCTCGATAGCATTCGCCCCTACCGCATGGAGGGGACGCTACGCCTAGAGCAGGGGCAGAGCGTCTTTGAATACTGGCGTAGCATCCTCACGCCCCTCATCATCGAGCAGGCACACACGGCTGGCGGTACGCTCGCCTACCTCGCTAGCGAGGAGATGAAGCAGCTCTTCCACTGGGAGCAGGTAGAGGCCGAGGTACGTGTCGTGTACCCGACCTTCGTAGTACGCCAAGGCGATGGCCACCTCAAGCAGATCGTCATCTACACCAAGATGGCTCGAGGCCTCATGACACGCGCCATAGTGCAGGAGCGCATCGACACCCCCGAGCCTCTACAGGCACTGTCGCCTGCAGGCTTTGCCTATCGGGAGGAGCTCAGCCAGGGGAGCCAGTGGTTGTACGTGCTGGAGTAAATGCTTACATTTGTACATCTAACAGCAGAGATCGAACCTATAGCGACGACGAAGTGATACTCCCAGCGACACGACACTCGGCCCGCAGACGCCTACTGCTAGCGCGTCTCTGCCTCGGGGTGATGATGATCATCCTCGGGGCTACGTCGATACATGCCTGGGAGCACCGCGAGCTAGCCCCCCTCACCCATACCTGCCCCACGGGCGACCCTCGCGACTGCGAGGGGGCTGACGAGAGCTGCGTGCTCTGCCACTTCTCTATCCCTACGCTGATGCCACAGGTAGGGCTCTGCCTCATAGCCTTCGTAGCCCTACTCATAGCACGCCTACTGATGCCTGCCCTAGGGCTGCGCGTCTACAAGCCCGTAGACAGATACAGCCTAACGGCTCCGCCGATGCCCTGCATCGCCAGCACATGCCGTGTGCAGACGGATCGGGAGCGATCGGCCCCGTATGCCTAGCGTACCTGCTACTCCATACGACCGACCAAACCAACCGACCAAACCAACCAAACTTCTATACATAAGGAGTACGTACGCCGCCCCCCCCCACCGACAGCCATAGGGCGGTGCTAGCGATGCCCCTCGGTTCTCTAGGCGAGGCTACCCCAGCGACAGACTACGTCGCTCCTCGGGGTAGCCTCGCTACTCTATCCTGTCCACAGGTAGGCACACGTGGCTAGGGGCGTGTGTGGGCACAGCCCCTTTTCTTCGTATCTTTGCGACTAACTACAACAGATAGAGATGATAGATCGATACGACATCATAGTCATAGGGGCGGGGCATGCAGGCTGCGAAGCGGCTGCGGCCTCTGCTCGTCTAGGCTCACGCACCCTGCTTATCACCCTAGACATGAATAAGATAGGACAGATGAGCTGCAACCCTGCCGTAGGAGGCATTGCCAAGGGGCAGATAGTGCGTGAGATCGATGCCCTCGGGGGCCGTATGGGACTAATCACAGACAAGACCGCCATACAGATGCGTATGCTCAACAGGAGCAAGGGGCCCGCCATGTGGAGCCCCCGTGCACAGAGCGACCGCATGCGCTTCATGGAGGCATGGCGCCAAGAGCTCGATGCCGAGCCTCTGCTCGACCTCTGGCAGGATGCCGTACGTAGTCTCATCATCGAGGAGGGGCGTGCCGTAGGCGTACGCACAGCCCTAGGTGTAGAGCTCCGCGCAGGTGCCATAGTCCTCACGGCTGGTACCTTCCTAGGGGGGCTCATGCACTTCGGTGAGCTCCGCCAGGAGGGAGGGCGCATCGCTGAGCCAGCGAGCCACGGCATCACCGAGCAGCTACGCGCTCTAGGCATCCGCACCGATCGGATGAAGACGGGGACCCCGCCACGTATCGACGGCCGATCGTTCGACCCACGAGAGATGGGCGAGCAGTGGGGAGAGGACGACCACCACAAGTTTAGCTTCATGGATACGCCCCACCGTAGCCAGCTCCGCCAACGCCCCTGCTACACCCTATACACTACGCCCGAGAGCCATGCCATACTGCGTGCTGCCCTCGACCGATCGCCCCTATACAATGGGCAGATACAGAGCATCGGGCCACGCTACTGCCCCAGCATCGAGACCAAGATAGTAACCTTCGCCGACAAGGCTCAGCATCAGCTCTTCCTAGAGCCCGAGGGCGAGGATACCAACGAGTACTACATCAATGGCTTCTCCTCGTCGCTACCACTCGAGGTACAGCTCGAGGCCCTGCGTGCCATCCCTCAGCTGCGCAACGTCAAGATCTATCGCCCAGGCTATGCTATCGAGTACGACTTCTTCGACCCCACACAGCTCCACCACACCCTCGAGAGCAAGGTAGTCCCTGGCCTCTTCCTAGCAGGCCAAGTCAATGGCACTACAGGCTACGAGGAGGCGGCAGGGCAGGGGCTCATCGCGGGCATCAATGCCCACCAAGCCCTACGCGGGCTCCCCCCCTTCACCCTAAGCCGTAGCGAGAGCTACATCGGGGTGCTGATCGACGACCTCGTTACCAAGGGCGTGGACGAGCCCTACCGCATGTTCACCTCGCGTGCCGAGTATCGCATCCTACTGCGTCAAGACGATGCCGACATGCGCCTCACGCCCAGAGCTGCCGAGCTAGGCCTCGCCACGCCCGAGCGCATCGCCCTGCTCGAGGAGAAGCGTCGCCTACGCGACGAGCTGATCGCCTTCTGCCACGGCTATTCGGTCAAGCCTACGAGCATCAATCCCTACCTCGAGCAGATAGGCACCACACCTCTGCGTCAGGGGTGCAAGCTCATCGACCTAGTCGTACGGCCTAGCCTGAGCTTCGCCCTGCTCGCGCCTCAGATCTCTGCCTTAAGGCGCGTGCTCGACCAGCTCCCCCCTTCACGCCGAGAGGAGATCGTAGAGGCCGCCGAGATCCTCATCAAGTACAGCGGATACATAGAGCGCGAGCGTGAGCAGGCCGAGAAGCTGGCACGCCTCGACTACGTCCGCATCCCCGAGCACCTCGCCTATCACGAGGTACAGGCTCTCTCGACCGAGGCTCGACAGAAGCTCGCCTCGATACGCCCCTCCACCATCGGGCAGGCCTCGCGCATCCCGGGGGTGTCGCCTCACGATGTAAGCATCCTACTGGTGCTCTGCGGCCGCTAATGTTCCACGTGGAACAATCCCTCTCCCCACCCCTCCATCCCCCACCTCATGTCGCCCGAAGAGATCAAGCAGATCCTCCCCACCATCCCCGAGTCGCCCGGATGCTATCAATATCACGACGTCGAGGGGCGGATCATCTACGTAGGCAAGGCCAAGAACCTACGCCGGCGTGTGTCGAGCTACTTCGGTCGGCTAGGGCACGATGCCAAGACGCGCCTCCTCGTACGCCAGATACGAAGTATTGAGTATATCGTCGTAGAGACCGAGTACGACGCCCTACTACTGGAGAACGCCCTCATCAAGGAGCACCAACCCAAGTACAACATCCTACTCAAGGACGGCAAGACCTACCCCGAGATCATCATTCGCAACGAGCCCTTCCCTCGTGTGTCGGTGATGCGCCGAGCCCCTCGCGATGGCTCTATGCGCTTCGGCCCCTATCCCAGCGTGCAGATGGCTCATGCCACGCTCGACATGATACGCGACATCTTCCCCCTAAGGACGTGTGCCCTCGACCTACACCCCTCTCGCATAGCCCAAGGGCGATACAAGGAGTGCCTACAGTACCACATCAAGCGATGCAAAGCCCCCTGCACTGGCCGGCAGACACAGGCCGACTACAGCAGCAATATCCGCGAGATCACCAGTCTGCTACGTGGCGATATGGGGGCCGTCATCGAGCTCTATCGCGAGGAGATGATGCACCTTGCGGACGAGCTTCGCTACGAGGAGGCGCAGGTCTACAAGGAGCGTCTACAGCAGCTCGAGCAGTATCGGGTCAAGCATACCGTGGCTCCCCAGCACATACACGACGTCGACGTACTGAGCTACGAGCGAGACGAGACGAGTATCTACGTCAACTACCTCCACATCTCGCAGGGTATGGTCAATAAGGCGCAGACTGTCGAGTATCGAGCGCAGATGGGCGAGAGCGATGCCGAGCTCTTCGCCTCGGTCATCATAGAGCTACGCCGACGCTTCGATAGCCATGCACGAGAGATCATCCTCCCCTTTGCCCTCGAGTGGACGATCCCTGGAGCCACGATCACCATCCCCCAAAGAGGCGACAAGAAGAAGCTCCTAGAGCTCTCTGAGCGCAATGCTAAGCAATATCGTGTAGACAAGTACAAGCAGAGCGAGAGGCTCAACCCCGACCAGCGCATCGCCCAGACCCTCGGGGAGCTTCGCGACCTTCTAGGCCTCGACAAGCTCCCCCTGCACATCGAGTGCTTTGACAACTCCAACATACAAGGCTCCGACCCCGTAGCGGCCTGTATCGTCTTTCGCCGTGGTACCCCCTCCAAGAAAGACTACCGCAAGTACCACATACGCTCCGTAGTAGGTGCCGACGACTACGCCTCTATGCGCGAGGTCGTGGCTCGTCGCTACAGCCGCCTCGTGGCCGAGGGAGCGCCTCTACCCGACCTCATCATAGCCGATGGTGGGCGTGGACAGATGAGCAGCATCCAGCAGAGCCTAGCAGAGCTCGGTATCGCCATCCCCGTAGCAGGGCTTAGCAAAGACGAGGGGCACCGCACTAGCCAGCTACTGCGTGCGGGCGATGCCTCGCCCGTACCTGTCAAGCATCAGAGCCCTACCTTCCGCCTACTCGAGCAGATACAGGCCGAGGTGCATCGCTTCGCTATCAGCTTTCACCGCGATGTGCGTAGCCGAGGCCTCGTGGCCTCGCGCCTCGACTACATCAAGGGCATCGGCCCCAAGACCAAGGACTCCCTACTGGCCACCTTCAAGAGCCTCAAACGCCTCGCCTCTGCCACCGAGGACGAACTAGCCAGCGTAGTAGGTCAAGCCAAGGCACGGCTCATCTACACCGCCCTACACACCGACAGCCCTAGCGACTGACCTCCGTATCGCAGGAGTGGGATGTTTGCACTAGTGAGATCAAGGGCAATGCAGAACACCATGGAGTTACAGAGGCATGAGGCATCGAGCTCATGGCATCAGAGCAGGGCTGACGCACGAGGAAATATATGGTTAATCTCGTAGCGGTTATTATCCCCACAGCACACATTGACCCTTTAGGCCCTTATATCCAATAGCCTTTTACGGGGGCTTCTCTCTTAGCGTGGCGCACCGAGTACAGATCGTCGGAGCTTATGTCCTCTTACTTATCCCTTACCTATGGAAGAGGGGTAGCATCGTAGGCTAGCCCCAAAAGCCTAGGGTGAACGAGGTGGTAGCCCTAGGGTGAACGCCTCGTTCGTCCTAGGGGAAAAATGTGTCAGCCCTAGGGTAAGTTGCAGGTCTGACGCATTAGAATTCAAGTCGGGGTATTAGCTCTGGGTTTAGATTTGAGCAACATTGCCTTGCCCTTTGCGACTCAGGTCTTACCCCCAGTAGACTCAAGCATATAGCGTAGCTTGTTCTCTATAGCCCGATGCTCGCGTATCACTGCACGTACAAAAGTAATGCGTCAGCCCTGGTGCATCAGAGAGCTATTGAGGGCACTTTGGGCATTTATCATTACCTTTGCAAGTCAAGGCAAGACGTATTTTATGACACAGACCAAGAGCATAAGTAGGGCACTAGCCCTCGTATATCTATGGCTATGCACCCTACCAGTAGTGGGGCAGGCGCCAGTGAGCCCCGAGGGGCGCAAAGCCTTCGAGGAGCGTATGCGTGCCCAGTCGGGGCGTATAGAGAGCATACAGAGCGCGTTCACACAGGTGAAGTACATCGAGGTGCTTCGCGAGCGTGTGGTGTCGCGAGGTACATTCTACTACCGCCGTGGCAATATGATGCGTATGGACTACACCTCGCCCGTACACTACCAGATGATCGTCAATGGCGACAAGATCAAGACGACGTCGGATGGGCGGTCTACCACGACCAAGCTTGGTGGCAACAAGATGATGATGCAGATGCAGAGCACCATCACGGCATGCCTAGCGGGCGACTTCTCACAGCTCTCGAGGCAGTTCGACTGGGAACTGAGCGAGACGCCTCGCCACTACCTGCTCACCTGCCAGCCACGTCAGGCACAGGTGCGCGCCTACCTCGTGCAGATAGTGATGACGGTAGAGAAGGACGATCTATCGCTCTCGCGCCTCAAGCTCATGGAGACAGCGACCAACTATACCGAGTACACGTTTGTTGGTCAGCAACTTAATACACTACGTGATGCCTCGCTCTTCGAGATACGCTAGCCTGCTCGCGGGGCTAGTGCTGGCCATGCTCTCGCTATCGGGCTGTGGAGCTAGACGGCAAGCCTGGTATCCGCCCATCATCGAGGCCGACAGCCTAGCACGTCGCTACCACCTACAGCTAGATCTGCGCAAGACGCATACGAGCGGGCTCATGATAGTGCAGCGTGCCGAGCCTCAGGCTATCAGGCTGGTGTGCATGAGCTACTTCGGGCTATCGCTCTTTGACTTCACGCTCACCGATAGCACCCTCGTAGTGCACCAGTGCATCGAGCCTATGCGCCACAAGCGACTACTGCGCCTACTAGAGCGCGACCTAAGGCATCTGTTCATACCTACTCCCAAGCGGCTCCGCCAGACGATTCGGGGTGAGGAGTACGCCTTCGGTGGTGGGCTCACCAAGGGGCGCATACGTCGCTATACCAATGACGAGGGGTGCCTCGAGGTAGAGATACACCACCCCTATCTCGCTATCGCCCTGCGCCTCACCGAGCAGGCACCCACGCCTCCCAACGAAGACTAGACGACTACGGATATGATGCTAGACAACTTCTACACCATAGAGCACCTCGACTACACCCCGCCTCTGCTGGTGGGCGAGGTCAGCCTCATCGAGGGACACGAGATCTATCGGGGCCACTTCCCCGAGCGAGCCATAGTGCCAGGGGTGTGTAGCCTCGCCATCGTCAAGGCTCTCGCAGAGCGTGCTCTAGGGTATCGGGTGGCGATACGACACATAGGCACGTGCAAGTATATCGCCCTACTCGAGCCAGCTACCGCGGGTCGCCTTAGCTACCACATAGAGCTAGAGGACACCCCCGAGGGAGACATACGCCTACGAGCTACGGGCTATAGCCATGGGCAGGAGACAGAGTATATCAAGCTAAGAGCAACGCTATCTACACTCGATGAATAACCCTACAGCCCAGTGGCGCGAACGCTGGAGGCGTCTCGGCGGTATCGTCATCATACCGACCTACAACAACGCTGGCACCCTAGCCTCCGTACTCGAGGGCGTGCTCGCCTACAGCGACGAGGTGCTCGTCGTCAACGACGGCAGTAGCGACGACACGGCATCCATCCTAGCTCGCTACCCCGAGGTGCGTGTCCTCACCCACCCCACCAATAGGGGCAAGGGTACCGCCCTGATGAATGGGCTATCGCTAGCACAGCGCGAGGGCTATCGCTATGCCATCACGATCGACTCGGACGGCCAGCACTACCCCGACGACCTACCTCGCTTCATCGAGGCCATAGAGCGACAGCCCGATACGCTCCTCGTAGGGGAGCGCAATCTCGAGGCCGAGAACATGCCGAGCAAGAATTCGTTCGCCAACAAGTTCTCCAACTTCTGGTATCGCCTACAGACGGGCATCAAGCTAGGCGACACACAGTCGGGCTACCGGCTCTATCCCCTAGAGCGTATCAAGGTACGAGGCTGGTACTACACGGCCAAGTATGAATACGAGCTAGAGGCTATCGTCTACGCAGCCTGGGGAGGTACTCCCGTGGCCAATATCCCCATACGTGTGTACTACCCACCGAGAGAGGAGCGCGTATCGCACTTTCGCCCCTTGCGCGACTTCACACGCATCTCGGTGCTCAACACCCTACTCGTCCTATGGTGCGCCCTGTGGATATGGCCACGCAACTGCCTACGCCAGCTCACCTGGACCAACATCAAGGCCTTCATACGCCGCGAGATCACTCACTCACAGGACAGCAATGGCAAGATCGTCGCCTCGGTGATGCTCGGCATCTTCATGGGTATCGTGCCGATATGGGGCTACCAGATGCTCGTCGCCTTCGCCCTAGCACACCAGCTACGCCTCAACAAGACCATTACCCTCGTCGTCTCCAACATCAGCATCCCACCCATGATGCCCCTGCTACTCTTCTGTAGCTATGCCACAGGGTGCTGGGTACTCGATATGCCTATACGGCTCACGATAGAGGGGATATCGCTCGAGGCCGTCAAGGCCGTCCTCTATCCCTATATCGTGGGTAGCCTCGTCTTCGCCACAGCGATGAGCCTGCTCATAGGAGGCATCACAGCCGTGCTACTGGCCTGCCTACGCAAACCTCAGATGCCATGATTACGCTCTTCACCGCCCTCTATCGCCTCTTTGCTCGTCATCGGGGGCTCTTCTATGGCGTGCTTCTCGTCCTCGTAGGTACGCTGGCCTACTTCGCTAGCCGTGTGCGCTTTGTGGAGACGATACAGAGCTTCTTGCCTCGGACGGGCGATACCGAGCTCGTGTCATCGGTCTTCGATAAGCTAGGTGTCAAGGATCGCATCGTAGTGCTCGTAGCACCTGCCGACACCACTGCCGCAGTCGATAGGGAGCGCATGATAGAGGCTGCCGATAGCCTTGGCATACGTCTACGAGAGCAGGGGGGCGAATGGATCGCTGAGGTACTGACCAGCATCGGGAGCCAAGACCTCGCCCTATCGACCGACTGGGTCTACCGCCACCTCCCTCTACTGCTCAGCGATGAGGGCTGGGCACGGCTCGACAGCCTCACCACCCCCCAAGGCATTAGGGCACAGATAGGGCGCACCTATACGGCCTTGCTATCGCCAGCAGGCTTTGCCCTACACGATCATCTACTACGCGACCCCCTAGGTCTAGGGACGAGCACACTAGCATCGCTACAGGGGCTCGACCCCGATACCGGCTACGAGCTCCACGACGAGCATCTGTTCTCGCCCGACGGCTCTACCCTGCTCATCAGCATCAAGCCTCGCTATGCCCTTGGCGAGACGGGGCCCAATGAGGCGATGATAGCCTGCATCGAGGCCGAGCTAGAGCGCATCGGCACGCACTACCCCGACCTACGCCTCAGCTACCTAGGCGGAGCATCTGTGGGGGTGTACAACGCTCGGCAGATCAAGGCCGACACGCTACTGACCTCGCTCGTCGCCCTAGGCATCATCGTGGTCTTCATCTTGGCCGTCTTTGGGCAGAGGCGTGCCGTAGGGCTCATCGTAGCTCCAGCAGCCTTTGGTGCCCTCTTCGCTCTAGGGGCTATCTACTTCATTCAGGGTAGCATCTCGGCCATTGCCGTAGGGGCAGGCTCGGCTATCATGGGGATCGCCCTGAGCTATGCTATACACCTGCTCGCCCATCAGAGCCATGTGAAGGATGTGGAGCAGCTACTACGCGAGCTCGTCTATCCGCTCACGATAGGTAGCTTCACCACCATAGGAGCCTTCCTAGGGCTACTCTTCACCACCTCGCCTCTGCTACGCGACTTCGGGCTCTTCTCCTCGCTAGCACTCATCGGTACTACGCTCTTTTGCTTGGTCTTCCTCCCTCAGTTCCTCTCGGGGCGCAGTACCCTCGCCACGGGGCGTACTCAGCGCACCATAGAGCGCATTACGGCCTACCCCTACGAACGCAATAGGTGGCTCGTGGGTGCTATCGGGCTGTGCGTAGTCGTCGGGCTTGTGGCATCTCGCCACGTCGGCTTCGATAGCGATATGATGAATATCAACTACATGCCTACGCACCTCAAGGAGGCAGAGGCTCAGCTCGATGCCCTCACCGCTAGACAGGCCCCTGCGCCTACACTCATCGTCAGCACAGGGCGCACACTAGGCGAGGCTACCGAGCAGTACAAGCGCACCGATAGCCTACTAGCTAGGCTACAGCATCAGGGGCTTGTGGAGAGCTATAGCGATGCCCTACCCTTCGTAGTCGATGAGGCCGAGCAAGCACGTAGGCTGGAGCGTTGGCGCAGCTTTTGGAGTAAGGAGCGTCGGCGTATGGTGGAGCAGATCCTGAGCCACGAGAGCGAGGCCTTGGGCTTTCGCCCTGGCACGTTCGACGGCTTCTATGATTGGCTTGATAGCACACCGGCCACTATCCACTACGACAGCATAGCGAGCCAAATGCGTGCCCTTGGCGAATGGATCACCGTACATCCGCGACAGGTCATGCTCCTATCCTATGCCAAGATCTCTACCGAGCACCGCCAGAGTGTCTACACGGCTATCGAGGCCGAGCCTAGGGCAGTGGTCTTCGATAGAGCTTACTTCACTAGTCGCTGGGTAGATGCTGTGCAGCAAGACTTCTACTTCACTCTGATGATGTCGTCGCTACTCGTCTTCATCGCCCTATGTATCTCGTACGGACGTATCGAGCTAGCTCTTATGAGCATGCTCCCGATGGTCGTTAGCTGGGTCATCATCGTCGGCCTGATGGGGGTGCTGGGGATAGAGTTCAACATCATCAACGTCATCCTCAGTGCCTTCATCTTCGGCATAGGCGACGACTTCAGCATCTTCATCATGGACGGCCTGCTAGCCCGCTACAAGGATGGCACCAAGCTCATGAATAGCCACAAGACGGCTATCCTCTTCTCGGCCTTCACCGTAGTGGTAGGCATGGGAGCACTTATCTTCGCTGAGCATCCTGCCCTGCACTCTCTAGCTCTCATCTCTCTGCTCGGTATCGCCTCGGTAGTGCTGGTGAGCTATACGCTACAGCCCTTGCTCTTCCACCTCTTCATCGGTCGCCCCACGGCACAGGGGCTACCGCCCTACACGCTAGCAGGGCTCGTGCGCACTGGCGTGCTCTTCACGCTCTTCGCCCTCGGGTGTCTCGCCATACGCCTCGGCATGCTAGTGCTCCACGTAGTGCCGATACGGCGCGAGCGCAAGCAAGACCTCGTCCTGCTGTGGCTACACTGGGGCTGTCGCCTTGTGCGCCGTGTGGCCTACTTCGTCCGTCAGGAGGATAGCGGTCGGCCAGCCGCGCAGGCTCTCAGCGAGCCCTGCATCGTAGTGGCCAACCACACGTCCTTCATCGACATCCTACAGCTCCTAGCACTATCGCCACGTATGGTGATGGTTACCAACGAGTGGGTGTGGCGATCGCCCGTCTTCGGGCGTATCATTCGCTACGCAGGCTTCTGCTCTACGTCAGAGGGGTACGACTCCATGCTCCCCAAGCTACGCAGTGCCGTAGCTCGTGGGTGCGTCATCGCTATCTTCCCCGAGGGCACACGCTCGTACGATGGGCAGATACGGCGTATGCACAAGGGGGCATGCTACCTCGCCCAGACCCTAGAGCTCGACATCGTGCCCATCGTCCTCTATGGCAACCACCGTGTCGTCGCCAAGGCACAGCCTCTGCTCGTGCGCCGTGGCCTCATCGTGCGCCACATCATGCCTACCCTAGCCCACACCGATACGACCTATGGACTTACCTACCAAGAGCGCACCAAGAGCCTATCGCACCTGATGCGTCAGCAGTACCAAGCCCTCACCGATACCCACAGCGTGGCTACCAACCCCTCGTACTACGAGAGCCTTGTGCACAACTATATCTACAAGGGCCCTGTCCTCGAGTGGTATATACGCATCAAGGTACGCATGGAGAGGTGCTACGAGGCCTTCGACCAGCTACTGCCTCGCCAGGGACGTATCACCGATATAGGCTGTGGCGTGGGCCCGCTGTGCTATATGCTCGCCATGCTCTCGAGCCATAGGCAGATACTCGGTATCGACTACGATGCCGACAAGATAGCTATCGCCCAGCACGGATGGCTACGGACCGACCAGCTCTCCTTCGTTCACGCCAATGCCCTCCAATACCCCCTCCCCGAGAGCGATGCCTTCGTCCTCAACGATATGCTCCACTACCTCCCCCTCGAGGCACAGACCCAGCTCCTAGAGCGGTGTGCTAGCCACCTAGCCCCTGGAGGCATGATAGTGGTACGCGATGGCAACGCCAGCGATGAGCGCAGGCACCGCCTCACTCGCCTCACCGAGATCCTCTCGACGCGTATCTTCCGCTTCAACAAGGTCGAGCACCCTCTCTCCTTCGGCTCTCTCGAGCAGATGCGAGCCCTCGCCGATAGGCTCGGCATGACGCTCACGACCTACGACAACGATCGCCTCACCTCCAATACGATATATATCCTACGACTACCCACCCCATGCACCAGTACGACGTTATCATCATAGGCAGTGGCCTCGGTGGCCTCGAGTGTGGCGCCATCCTAAGCCAAGAGGGCTACAACGTGTGCGTCCTAGAAAAGAATGCCCAGCTCGGGGGTGCTTCGCAGACCTATACACGCCATGGCTACAAGCTCGATACCGGCATCCACTACATCGGGAGCCTCGACGAGGGACAGATACTGAACCAGTGCTGGCGTTACCTCGGCATCATGGATCGCATCAAGCTCAGTAGGCTCGATGATGAGTGCTTTGACCAGATCATCTTCCACGATCGTAGCTACAGCCTAGCAGCTGGCTACGAACGTTTTGTCGATACCCTTATCGAGGCATTCCCCCACGAGGCCGAGGGCATACGCCGCTATGCTGCCCTCGTGAGCGAGGTCGGTAGCTCTATCGGAATAGAGACGCTGAGACAGGGCATCCTATCCGATGGTGGAGCGCGCTACTTCGGCTACTCGGCCGCTGGCATCATAGAGGACTGTGTGGCCGACATCACCCTGCGCAACGTGCTGGCAGGCAACAACCTCCTCTACGGAGGCGTGCGAAGCCACTCTACCTTCTACGAGCATGCCATGATCACCCACTCGTACCTCGAGGGAGCCTATCGCTGCCTCGATGGTAGCATGCAGATAGCTGAGGCCCTCGCCGACCGCATACGAGCCTGCGGAGGTACCATACGTACACGTGCCGAGGTAACGCGTATCTGTGTGCAGGATGAGGCTGTCTCGGGCGTGCTCGTCAATGCCCATGAGGAGCTACGTGCTCGCTACGTCATCTCCAATGCTCACCCACAGGCCACCCTACCGCTAGTCGATCCGTGCCGCTCTATCAAGCGCATCTACACCTCGCGCATACAGTCGCTACACAATAGCTACGGCATCTTCACCCTCTACATGCTTATGCGCCCCGATAGCGTCCCCTACCTCAACCGCAACGTCTACATACACCTCGGCGATGATGCCTGGTACGACAAAGCTCGCGACCTAGGGCGTCTGCACAGCCTAATGCTATCGATGCAGGCCTCGAGCGAGCACCCCGACCACGCCACCACTGTGGCCATCATGACGCCTATGTATATCGACGAGGTAGCGCAGTGGGCAGACACACGCCCCGAGCGTAGAGGCGAGGCCTACCGACAGTTCAAGAATAGGGTGTCGCAGCAGCTCCTCGACCAGCTACGTCGCTACGGCCTCGATATGAGCCCTCATGCTCTGCACATGCACACCAATACACCACTCAGCTACCGCGACTATACCGCCACACCAGGCGGATCGGCATATGGTGTCCTCAAGGACTATCGCAACCCCATGGTAACGCTCATATCGCCCGCTACCAAGCTCTCGGGCCTGCTCTTCACGGGGCAGAATATGAACGTCCACGGTGCTATCGGTGTTACGCTGACGGCCATACAGACCTGCTCGGAGCTACTCGGGCAGAGCTATCTCACGCGCAAGATAGGCTCCTACTAGCCTCTCCTCTGGGCTATACGTTCGCCCTAGCCTCCTGTGGGAGGCTAGGGCGAACGCTATCCCCCCATCCCTACCTTCTCTAGCCGAGCCTCTTACTACCCCGCCCTCGCCACTGAGCTCTCTTCGGTCAAGAAACATCGAACTATTGATCGAAAAACATCGAACTTTTTCCTCAAAAACATC
>JBHACB010000070.1:0-51566 GCA_041854325.1 Porphyromonas sp. | reverse complement strand
TCTGCTATTATGAATTATATGTTGTATGATATATATGGTTGTGTCTATATATGGAGGATGATTGCCCTATATCAAGCGCAAAAAATCATCAACATTATACTCTATTTGCATCTCTATGTAAAAATATATTTCTAACTTTGCAGGCAGAATATGGCCGCATGTTTTACAACATATGAAATAGATTTTAACTTTTAACTGCACAGAGTATGGTGAAACGACTAACTGGTTTGATGCTAGCCCTAGCGATGACCCTCGTGGGGTGTAGCAAAGATGCTGGGCGGGATACGCCGGTCGATCCCGACAAGCCAGCTATAACGGAAACAAATGGACGCACTACAGCCCTGACCATAGAGGCCGATGTGGAGAGTGCCCTTAGGTCTGCTAGCGTCTACCTCAAGCAGGGGGATAGAATGCTCCCCGTCATCGACCTAGATAGGCTACAGGTAGATATGAAGCACCCCAAGACTGGGGCATCGGTCAAGGGCGTCATGGTACACGTTATCATCAAGAGCGATGACGCCTCGCAGCCCACTACCATCCGCACTGTCCCCTTCGTGCGCGATGGCAAGAAGCTCTGCTGTGCAGGGCAGGATATAGCCTTGGCACCTGGCACTGCGTTCGACAATCAGGGCGGGCGCAAGTGGTTCGTCATGGCGATCCTCGGTGGCAATATCAAGACAGAGGCTGGCGGATGTGTCGGTACCAATGGTGCCGATACCGACCTCGGATGGACGACAGGCACTGGTGGCCCTGCCGACTACGCAGGTGGCCGGCTCGAGGTGCCCATGGCGGTGCTCCCATGGCGCGAGATAGCTATCGCTAGCTCGGGTAGCAGTGCTAGTGCTGGTAGCGACAACCGCTTCAAGATGATGGGCTCGCTGCTTCGCGTGGTGATTAAGAACAACCTAGCACTGGCCAAGGGCAATCTCCACGACTTCCAAGGGATGGAGATGTACAGCAATGCCTTCTCGACCAACGGGTACTTCAAGTTTGATACGCCACGAGAGGGAGGCCTGCCTACATGGAACCCTCGATCGGGTCAGCCTGGTACCCTCGCTGTGAGTATGAAGAACCCCCGCACGGGAGCATCGGAGCAGTTTGCCAAGATAGATATATTCGGTGCTATGGCGAGCAAGTCCGTAGCCAAGGGCGACAGCATCGAGAACGTGCTCTGGGTAATGCCCAACGCCTCAGTAACGGATGCCAACCGCGCCACTATAGTACGTCTCGGCACCATGCGCATGGGGGAGCACCCTCACAAATACTTCACCACTAGAGAAGACGAGATAACGCCGACCAACCCTGGAGGCTATGAGGTTCGCAAGGGTCAGCTAGTGCAGGGGCGCGTTCATCCGCTCACGCTCAGCATAGTACGCCCAGTCCTACCCCTAGAGTTCGTGGCCGAGCACAATGTAGGGACTACAGCGAAGCGGTTTGCCCCCGACCACGTTATCGACAATCAGGGCTTCTATCGTGGAGAGCCCTCGTCGAGTAGTACCTATGGCTATGGGGCCGCAGGTGCCGAGCAGGCTGTTCCCGAGGGCTACCATCTACCTACGCTCGAGGAGCTATCGGGTATCTTCTCGACGCTTCAGGTGTATGGCGATGTTCGTTGCCCCAAGTTCGACAGCTACATACTCTTCAACCACAAGTATAGTCGCCCTTGGCAGGTACGCTCTGATGGTCTTATCGCGATGTGCAAGGCACCTATTAGCCCTGCGCGCCCTGTCGCTGTGGCTGGCGCTACGTACGAGCTCCCTGCCGACTATTACAATGCCTATGCTCTGCGCTATATGAGCGCAGGCAAACCCGATGATGTCCTCCTCAAGAGCGCTTGGAGCTATCGCTTCCTCCGATGGTGTGATATTGGCGGACGCACGTATGTGGATGTCCTCGAGGTGCGGACGCGCTGGGTAGGCGACCCCAGCCTCGCTGGCAGTCAGTACTCTGTGCTAGATATAGCCAATGAAGACTTCTTCAATCCTAGTATGGAGACCCAAAAGCCCAAAAGCTTTGGCCCTGTCGTTACGCGCTACTTTGTCGCTACAGGTAAGAAGATCGAGACCTGCCCACACGGCAAGGACAAGGGAGGCAAGGGAGGTACGAAGGGGCTATACACCAGCAAGGCACCTAGCTGCAAGGAGAAGGGCTGTAAGCCTCGTCTCGAGTGGGTGGACCACAAGTATGTCAAGCTCAACGGCAAACCCTACACGCCTGGCAAGCAGGAGCTCTTCTACTCGCTCTATGGCGGGCGCACCAAGTACGCACCACACGTTATCTTCGACTGCATCAGCGGCGGCACCCTCCACTGCGGTGATAGCTTCGACCATCTCCCCGTACGCCCCTTCATCGACCCCAAGACTCTCGGATACTAACCAACAACAAGATCATAAGTATATGGAAAAGAAACGCAAGGCATACCTGCCTCCTATGGCTACAGAGATAGAGCTGGCAGCACCTCTTAGCCTCTTCGTTGCCCTCTCTATGTGCGGAGAGGTCGAGGACTGGGAGTCTGGGGCAGAGATCTAGATCGTCTCGATCTAGGCTATATGGCGCGTGGGCTATCTCGACGGCTGTGTCGAGACAGCCCACGCGTGTGTCTAGAGGGTAGGGGGATAGGGGACTATTCTGCGATGGGCGATCCACTAGGGAGGAGCTTGGGGTTGAAGCCCCACTCGTTGGCCTCTGTCTGCCCACACCTGCTCCAGAAGACGATAGCGAGGGCCACGATAGTGAGCGATATACCTCCGATAGCGATAGCCACTACCGTCTGTAGACTGGGCGACACCCCTATCATCTGTGCGCCATATAGCCCTAGTGGAGCCAGCAGATAGCACCAAGCATATAGAGCTATCATCCACACCCCACTGTGCCCGACGTCGTGTAGGCGACGAACAGCCATGGCTAGGCGCACAGGTAGGCTGGCGACAGCGTAGACTAGGTACAGCCCTACGGATAGGAATATGAGGTAGTAGAGCTCGTGCATGGCGAGGGCGTGCACCAAGGCGTCTGAGCCGTCCACTCCCTCTAGAGCCTCGTGAGGGAGGAAGAGCATATACCCGATGCTAAGTAGTACCACTGCGATCAAGCTATCAAAGAGGGCAAAGCCCCAAAACTCTCGACGCCTAGCTCGGCCTGCGTAGTCGAAGAAATGCAGGCGAAAGGCGTCTATATAATACCTAAGTAAGCTCTTAGAATTCATACACTCTCGTGAAGTAAAATAGTTATGTCCTACAGCTAGCGTACACCTAGGAGTAGCTCCTCAGTGCTACGCTTGGGCACGTGATGCACCCCTGCATCATCGCGCCAATATCTAATCTCATGCCCCATGCAGGGCTCTATCTCTATGCGCTCGCTGGGCTTGCCTAGAGCCACGAGAGCCACTACCCTCAGCCCATCGCCTAGGCCTAGTAGCTCCCTGATACGTGCCTCGGCAAAGGCCTGCACGATACAGCCCCCAAAGCCTGCCTCCGTTGCCAGGAGCGTTAGGGTCTGTAGCTGTATGCCAGCATCAATGCCTGCACTCGTGGCGATAGCCTCGTCAAGCACTTGGGCCACGAAGGCGCGTGGACGTTCGCCCTGCGCTGGTCCCGACCACTCGGTTAGGTAGCCAGCCCAGCCCACTAGCGATGTCAAGGCGTGGCAGAGCTCTTCGCTTACCACGATAACGTACTTGTATGGCTGTGCATTGCGCGCAGATGCCACGAGGCGCAGATGTCCTACCCACGAGGTGATGAGCTCGCTAGGTACGGGGATACGTTCGTCAAAACGCCTGTAGCTACGATTGAGGAGAAGGAGTTGACTGAGCATAATTATTGGCTCTTCGTTTGGGTGAGAGCCGCACAAAGATAAACATTCTCGCCTTATCGGCCTGTTGCCCTAGGGCGTCCCAATTTTACCCCTAGGGTGAACGAGGCAGACACCCTAGGCCTTCCGCCTCATTCACCCTAGGCCTTCCGAGAGGGATATATACCCTGCTCTAAACTAATGTGTTGCCTCTAGTACCTGTGTCGCCCTAGAGCCATGCCTGCACCCTGACCCATGTGTGGATATAGCAGGGGAGGGCGAACACTAGGTACGTCCGAGATGTTCTTATCCAAAAGCTACTTATATACGAGATGAAACAGCAGAGACAAGCCAACTACCCCCTGATCGGTCTGCACTGCGCTGGCTGTGCAGCCCGTGCCGAGGCCGTACTGCGCGCCCTCGAGGGTGTAGACGAGGCGAATGTTAATCTGGCATCGGCCTCCGTGGCCGTACGATACGATCCCACAAGGTGCTCCCCGCACGCCATGCACGAGGCGATAGCCGAGGCTGGCTATCAGCTCCTCGTAGATCATCGGGAGGACGACGTAGAGGCTCTCGAGGCTCTACGTGCCGAGGAGTATGCCACACAGCGTCGGCAGGCCTATCTAGCCCTAGGGCTTAGCGTGCCTATCATGGTGCTGAGCATGGTCTGGATGCACAGCCTCTGGGCAGGTATCACCACTGCGGTACTTACTACCCTCGTGCTCATGATCTCGGGCCGTGGCTTCTACACACGTGCATGGCGACAGCTACGTACTGGAGGGCTGGGGATGGATGTGCTAGTGGCTATCAGTACGGGTATTGCCTATCTGTACAGCCTCGTGGTGCTGGTGCTGTGGATAGCTGGCTCGAGAGGTGGGGGTGGGGAGGCACCTCATCTGTACTTCGAGGCGGCAGCCATGATCATCGCCTTCGTCCTGCTGGGCAAGCTCCTCGAGGCGCGTGCCAAGGGCAGTACTACGTCTGCGATCAAGGCTCTCGTAGGCCTACAGCCCCGTAACGTAGTGCTACGTGCCGAGGATGGTAGCGAGCGTGAGGTGCCGATAGATCGGGTGCAGGTGGGGCAGTACATCGTCGTACGCCCTGGCGAGCGCATTGCTGTCGATGGAGTAGTCAGTGCAGGGGGCTCATCGGTCGATGAGCAGCTGCTCACGGGCGAGTCGATACCAGTGTACAAGACCATAGGCGATCGGGTCTATGCTGGCACGCTCAACGGGACTAGTGCCCTCACCATGCAGGCCACAGAGCTACGAGGCGACACGGTGCTGGCGCATATCATACGCCGAGTGCGCGATGCTCAGGGCTCCAAAGCCCCCATACAGCGTATTGTCGATAGGGTGGCCTCTATCTTCGTGCCCGTGATCGTGGGGCTATCGCTCCTGACGCTGGGGCTGTGGCTCCTCTTCGCCACCCAAGATGCGTGGCTACACGGGCTGACGTCCATGATCACGGTGCTCATCATAGCCTGCCCCTGTGCCCTAGGTCTCGCCACGCCTACGGCCATCATGGTGGGCGTAGGCCGAGGTGCCGAGGCCGGTATCCTCATCAAGGATGCCGAGAGCCTCGAGGTGGCACGAGGCATAGACACCATAGTGCTAGACAAGACGGGGACGATCACCACGGGCCACCCCCGGCTGGTAGACGCCTACTGGCATCGGCCCGAGACACCCGAGCTACGCACCCTACTGCGTGCCATAGAGCTACGTAGCGAGCACCCATTGGCGCGTGCCGTCGTCGAGGGCTTGGCCGCACGGGACGAGGCTGTCCCCGAGCTCACCACGCAGGCTATACCTGGGCGTGGCGTAGTGGGTACGAGCCCCGAGGGGCGTACCCTAGTGGTGGGCAATAGAGCCCTGCTGAGCGCACAGGGTATCGAGCTGTCGGCCGAGCAGGAGGCGATCAGCGAGCGTATGCAGGCCTATGGTCAGACGCTCGTGTACTATGCCGATGAGGCAGGCCTTATCGCTCAGCTGGGTATCATGGACGAGGTGAAGCCTACATCGGCACGTGCTATAGTTCAGCTCCGTGCCCTAGGCGTGGAGGTGATCATGCTGACGGGCGACACACCTGCCGTGGCACAGGCTGTGGCACGGCAGGTAGGTATATGCCGTGTAGAGGCTGGCGTGCTACCCGAGCAGAAGGCCGACTACGTCCGCACCCTACGCCTGTCTGGTCGGCAGGTAGCTATGGTCGGTGATGGCATCAACGATAGTGCCGCCCTAGCCGAGGCTAGCCTAGGTATAGCTATGGGGCACGGTAGTGATGTGGCCATCGAGACGGCCATGGCCACTATAGCCTCTAGCGACCTACTACGTCTGCCCGAGCTCATCGCTCTATCCCGACGCACGGTGCGCACCATACACCAAAACCTCTTTTGGGCTTTTGTCTACAACCTCATCGCCATACCCATCGCAGCTGGTGCGCTCTACCCATGGCTGGGCTATCAGATGAACCCCATGCTCGGGAGCCTAGCCATGGCCTTGAGTAGCGTCAGTGTCGTCCTCAATAGCCTACGCCTGCGCTATCGCTAGATGCTAGGCACTCCATATACCTTGTGATCAGTATGGATCAGTATCTCTTTGCCGACTACCTACGCTCCAATGTGCCCCTGAGCGAGGAGCAGCTCCAGACTCTACTCGAGGGCAGTAGGGTCCTCGAGCTCGATCGTGGTGCCTTCGTGATGCACAGGGGCGACACTTGCCATCACCGCTTCTTCATCGAGCGGGGGGCTGTACGCGAATACTCTATCGATAGTAAGGGGCGCGAGCATTTGCTCCTCTTCGCTGTCGAGGGATGGTTCTTGGTCAATGTCGAGAGCGTCTTCTTCGGTCGCCCATCGAGCTATTTCATTCAGACGATAGAGCCTACACGCATTAGGCTGATAGAGGAGGCACGTGTGCAGAGCCTTGCACAGCGAGACAAGGCCTTCGATGCCCTCGACCGTAGCCTGCTCTACGAGCACATACAGAGCCTCCAGCATCGCATTACCGCCTTACAGGGAGCATCGGCCGAGGAGCGTTATCTGCACTTCGTATCGGCCTATCCCGAGGTACTGCTACGTGTGCCGCAGGGCATGGTGGCATCGTATCTAGGCATTGCACCCGAGAGCCTTAGCCGCATACGCAAAGCTTTGGCCGATAGGCACAAACGTAGTAGGCGTATTTCTTAACATAGGTCAATGCCGAGGGGGTGTAGAGTCTGTACCTTTGTAGTGCAAATCACAATAATAGTATAAGGAGACAAGACTATGACAACGAAAAAGATTGCGTTCGTAACGCACCCTCAGGAAACCCATTGGGTGGGAGATGGCTTCCGCGTGCACAACTTCATCCCAGCCGTCCCTGGGCTCGCCATGCACGATATGGACCCCTTCATCCTCCTAGACTACAATGCCAAAATGGAGGTTGCCCCTGGCGATGTGCCCCGAGGCGTAGGCGTGCACCCACACCGAGGCTTCGAGACGGTAACGATAGCCTACGAAGGGCAGGTAGAGCACCACGATAGCGGTGGCCATGGTGGCGTGATAGGGCGAGGCGACGTGCAGTGGATGACTGCTGCTGGTGGCGTCCTGCACAAGGAGTATCACGCCCGTGAGTGGGCCAAGACGGGGGGAACCTTCCAGATGGTACAGCTCTGGACCAACCTCCCCAAAAAAGACAAGATGTCCGCCCCCAAGTATCAGACGATCACCAACGACTCCATGGGACGATACCCTCTACCCGATGGCGTTAGCTACGTAGAGGTGATAGCTGGCGACTATCAGGGGGTGCAGGGCCCAGCTCAGACGCACTCGCCTATAGCCCTGATGAATGCCAAGCTACAGCAGGATGCCAAGGCCGAGTTTGCCTTCCCTGCTGAGTACAACACGGCCCTGCTTGTCGTCCAAGGCAGTGCCCTAGTCAATGGCGTCGAGGTGCCGACCGACAACTTGGTCAAGTTCGCCAACGAAGGCGAGACATTCGACCTCCAAGCTACGAGCCCCGATACGATCGTCCTAGTGATGAGTGGCGAGCCTCTACGTGAGCCGATCGTTGCCTATGGCCCCTTCGTGATGAATAGCAAGCAAGAGATCTTGCAGGCCTTCGAGGACTACAACCACGGCCTATTCGGCCATCTCGAGGACTAGCCCCCACCCTCTACACTACGACCTCCCCCTGCCCTCGGCCCTCTGTGGCCGAGAGTAGGGGGAGGTCGTAGTGCTGCCTACCCTCTAGGACGTATGCCCTAGTCGTGTACGCCCCCCTCTCGCATGCCTCCTAAAGGCGTCTAATCTAATGCTGTAGACGTCGGCGGTACTGGCTGGGAGTAACGCCAGCATGGCGACGGAAATATTGGGTAAAGTGCGACGGGTTGGCGAAGCCAAACTGCTCTGAGATCTGCAAGATGCTCCGCTCTGTATCGCGTAGATGTACGCGCAGGAGGTTCATGACGTAGCAGTTGATATATTCCGAAGCTGTCATCTGCACTAGCTCCACGCATATCTTGGAGAGATATTGCTTGGTGATAAACAGCTTATCGGCATAGAAGCCTACCTCGCGACTCTCGGCATAGTGCTGTGCAAGCAGGTCCTCGAACTGCCAGAAATACCCCTGACGTGTAGAGTGTGTTGCCTCATCACCTCGATCTAGCCTACGATGATAGATGCCGATGATCTCATAGATAGTGGCTTGCATGAGGTGCTTGAGTGCCTCCTCTCGATACCGATGCCCCTCGGTGCTCTGATAGGACGATACGAAGCCTATGTAGCTAAGTAGTACCTCGTGCTCACTTGGTGCTAGCTCAATGCATGGATGGTGTACGAAGACTTGTCGAAAGGAAGCTCCGAAGGGCAGATACACTTGCTCCAAAAATGATGCTTGGCACATCATGAGATACCCCTCGAAGTCGGGCGATACATGATCGATCTGAGCCACCGCATTGGGTACTATCGAGCACAGGCATCCGGCTTCTGCCTGCTGTGCACGACCATTGATGAATAGACCGACGTGCCCTCGCATGCAGAGGATACCATACACGTCGGGGATGATATGTGGCTCCTCTAGTATGGATAGATCCTCTGCTCGTAGGGGGAGGATGAGGTCGCCGAAGTTGCTTCGCTTGAAGACTTGGGTAGGCTTGCTGAGCGGCATAGTATAGTAGGGCTTTGTTGGCTCGTGGGGCGATACTGTTCGCACGTAGCAAAAGTAGCTATTTTGCCCAAGAGTTTCACATTAGGACAATTCTTGTCTCCTCGACAACACTCATTGAGCGAGACCCACCCATACCTTTGTACCCCAAAACAACGACTAAGAATAAGAAGATGAATACAACCAAACTTATCGCTCTGGCTGTCCTCTCAAGCGTCCTCCTCGCTTGCTCTAGAGAACAGTCCACCCAAGAGGTGGCACGTAGCGTGTACACCTACGAGGTAGGTGCTGGTGTCGACGCCCCGACGACCGTATTCCCCGGCAAGGTGAAGGCGGCTGGAGAGGCCAACCTCGCCTTTCGCATAGCTGGTCAGATTACGCAGATCTATGCCAAGCCAGGCAAGCTCATTCGCCGAGGCGAGGTGCTCGCTACCCTCGATAGTCGCGACTATACCACCCAGCTAGCGGCTACTGAGGCCGAGTATCAAAGCATCAAGGCTCAGGCCGACCGCATAGTACGGCTGTACGAGCAGCAAAGTGTGTCGGCCAACGACTACGACAAGGCCGTAGGCGCGCTCTCCCAGATCACCCAAAAGCTCAAGGCGCATCGCAATACCCTCGCCGATACACGCCTCGTAGCTCCCTACGATGGCTATATTCGAGAGCCGCTACGTCATGCAGGAGAGACTGTAGGAGCCGGAATGCCCGTCCTTACTATATACTCTAGTGGTACGCCCGAGGTGGAGATCAACATCTCCGCTACTGACTATCTACAGAGAGAGCGGTTCGTTGCCTTCAGCTGTACGGTAGATGCCTTACCAGGGCGCACTTTTCCTCTAGAGCTAGTCTCCATTAGCCCTGTTGCCAACGTTGGCCAGCTTTACACCGTACGGCTACGCTTCACTGAGGTCGCCGATACGCCAGCCTTAGGGATGAGTACTATGGTGAGCATACAGCTGACCGATGAGGCCGATACAGGTCTGCTGGTACCCATGGACGCTATATGGGAGCGCGCAGGGCAGAGCTACGTGTGGGTCGTAGAGGGCGACAGCACATCGGTGCAGGCTACTCCTGTCGCTGTTCGCGAGATCAAACGCAGTGGCATGGCCGTGTGTACAGGGCTACAGACAGGTATGCAGATCGTGTCTGCCGGTGTCGCCTCGCTTAGCGATGGGCAGAGGGTACGCCCCATAGCTCCAGCTTCGCCAACCAATGTAGGAGGCCTGCTATGAAAGATATGGGCCAGTGGGCACTAGACAACCGCAAGCTAGTGTATTTCATCCTCGTCATGCTCACCCTCGGGGGGTATCTGGCCTATCGAGGCATGAGCAAGCTCGAGGATCCGGAGATTAAAGTCAAGCAAGCTGCTGTCGTAACGCTCTACCCAGGAGCCTCTTCGCACGAAGTGGAGCTGGAGGTTACCGATCAGCTAGAGAAGAGTATCCGCTCGCTACGTCACGTCAAGAAGATCACTAGTAGCTCGATGGCCGATGCCTCTGTGCTCATGGTGGAGATGAGCGAGCTATTGGGCAACGAAGAGGTAGACCAAGCATTCGAACAGCTTAGGCGCAAGGTGTACGATACGCAGAGTAGCCTGCCCTCGGGTGCACAGCCCTCTATGGTCATGGATGGCTTTGGCGACGTGTTCGGGATGTTCTACGCCCTTACCTTCGAGGGCTATACCAACGAAGAGGCCACACGCTATGCCGAGCTAGTACGTAGCGAAGTGCAGCAGATAGCGGGCGTCTCGCAGGTAGGTATCTATGGCGTGCAAGCCAAGACGATCAATATCGACCTCAACGAAGATCGCCTAGCCTCTCTAGGCATACTACCCATGCAGGTGCTACAGCTGATACAGGGGCAGAATAGTACGATCTACTCAGGCTACTACGATGCTGGGGGACAGCGTCTGCGTGTGTCGGTCAACGACCGGTACCGCACCGTGCAGGACATCTCCGCTCTACTCATTCAGGGGCTCGATGGTAGCCAGGTACGCTTGGGAGATATTGCTACTATCAGTGAGGGATATGCCCACCCCATGCGTCAAGCGATGCGCTACGATGGGCACAATGCTCTAGGCATATCTATATCGGCACGTAGCGGTACCGATATCACTCAGGTGGGCAAGGCTGTGGAGGCCACAGTGGCACGCCTAGAGGCAGAGAGGCTACCGAGTGGTATGCAGATGCAGAAAGTATTCTTTCAGCCCGATCGAGTGAGCGATGCTCTAGGGGCATTCATGACCAATCTCGTAGAGTCGGTGGTCATCGTGGTTGTCATCCTAATTTTCTTCATGGGATGGCGTAGTGGTGCTATCCTCGGAGTAGGCCTACTCATCACGGTGATGGGGTCGATACTCTTACTCAATATGTTTGACGGGACGTTACAGCGCGTGTCGCTAGCCTCATTCATCTTGGCTATGGGTATGCTCGTAGACAATGCTATCGTGGTGCTCGACGGCATTCAGATAGGACTAGAGCGAGGCTTGCCTCGCCAGCAGGCCCTTACAGAGCCAGGACGCAAGACGGCTATGCCTCTACTAGGGGCCACACTGATAGCTATCCTATCCTTCTTGCCTCTCTTCCTGTCGCCCGACACGGCTGGCATCTATGTACGCGATCTCTTCATCGTGCTCGCCGTGTCTCTGATGCTTAGCTGGATCATCGCCCTAGTCATGAACCCTATCCTTGCCGACTGGCTCATTCACCCCAAGGGGCAGACCAAGGAGGGCGACCCATACACCGGCTCATTCTATCGTGCACTCGAGCGTGTGGTCGCATGGGTGCTGTCGCATAGGCTCATCACGATGGGTATCGCCACCGCTATGGTGCTCGCTAGTGTGTGGGGCTATCGTCTACTGCCACAGGGTTTCTTCCCCGATATGGACTACGACCAGCTCTACATTGAGTACAAGCTCTCCGAGAGCTACACCACCGCACAGGTCGATAGCGATGTGCGTAGCATCGAGGGCTATCTCATGCAGCATCCCGAGATAGAGCATGTGACCGCGGCTATCGGAGGCACGCCTGCTCGCTACAACCTAGTGCGTAGCATCACGAGCTCATCGCTCTCGTATGGGGAGCTGATCGTAGACTTTACATCGTCCTCGGCTGCCCTCCAGTATCTCGATAGCCTACAGACTTATCTCTCTGCTCAGTACCCTCGTGCCCAGGTGCGTGTCAAGCGATACAATCTCATGTACAAGGAGTATCCCATAGAGCTAGAGTTTCGAGGGCCCGACCCTGCTGTGCTTCGAGAGCTAGCCGATAGTGCCGTACGAGTGATGCAGGCGAGTCCTTACACGCTTATGGCTCGTTCCAATTGGTTCCCTCGTGTACCAGCTGTAGAGGTGCAGTACGATCAGCCCAAGGCACTATCGGCGGGTCTCTCACGCCGAGATATCGGTATGTCGCTACTCGTCTCTACGTATGGTCTACCTATGGAGACTTTCTACGATGGTGCTACACCCAAGACGATCACCATTCGCTCGGTAGATCACGAAGGCAAGCCACGTGAGGGACTCGACAATGCCTCCGTCTTTGGGCTCCTACCCTCGCTCTCTGGCCTCGATGCCAGTACGCTAGAGGGCATCCTAACGGGGGCCATAAGTAAAGACGAGCTGATCACGCAGACACTCGCGCCTAGACCCCTATCAAGTGTCTCCGACGGCATGAAGCTCGTCTGGGAAGAGCCTATCATAGTGCGCACCAATGGGCAGCGATCTATCAAGGCTCAGGCTATGCCACTCAATGGCGTTAGCACCGAGACGTTACGTAGCGATCTGGCGGCACGGCTCGATACCCTAGAGCTACCAGAGGGCTACGCGATGAGCTGGGAGGGAGAGTATGGGGCGAGCTCTGAGGCGATGAGCTATCTCTTCCGCTACTATCCACTAGCTCTCGTGCTGATGATAGGCATCCTTATCATGCTCTTCAAGGATTATCGCAAGCCCCTAGTCGTTGTCCTGAGCCTACCGATCTTGGCCGTCGGGGTTGTGTGGGGGATGTATATCTCTGGCAAGACCTTTACCTTCACTGCCATAGTGGCCGTGCTCGGCCTCCTAGGCATGATGATCAAGAACGTCATCGTGCTCCTCGACGAGGTTACACTCCTTACGAGCCAAGGCATGGGGCAGTATCGAGCATTGATATATAGCGCCAAGAGCCGTGTACGCCCCGTGATGCTAGCCTCGGCCACTACTATACTCGGGATGCTTCCCTTGCTTGGCGATGCACTCTTTGGCCCTACGGCAGTGGTCATCATGGCTGGTCTGACGGTAGCCTCTATTGCCACGATTGTCTTCACCCCAGTGATATACGCCATACTCTATCGTGTGCATCGTGACGAGGCTCTCGAAGACTAAACTTCCCCCTATCCACAACGAAAGTATCAAGTACAATGATCAGACGAATATCCCTAGTATTAGGCACCCTAGCTACACTCACCACCCTGTACGCACAGGAGCTCTCGCTCGACCAAGCGCGTAGCCGCGCCCTAGCGCACAACCGCAAGATAGCCCAAGCACAGGAGAGGCAACATGGTGCAGAGCAGATGCTCCGCGCCATGAAGACCAACTATCTCCCCAAGCTCTCAGTATCGGCCTATGCCTACTACGCTACGGCAGGACGCGAACGCACCCTCGAGCTCGGCTCGGTACAGCTACCCGATGAAACCCAAGCAAAGCTCCAAAGCCTAGGGCAGGCAATGCCCCATCTAGCACCCATACTAGCACAGATCCCTAGCGAGATAGCACTCCCCAGTCTCACCTATCAGCTCAAGACGGGCAACAGCTACCTAGCATCGGCTCACCTCACACAGCCTATATATATGGGAGGTAAGATAGCGAGTGCACATCATATGGCACGCATAGGGGTCGAAATGGCTAACCTAGGAGTAGCCCTAACCCAAGATGAAGTCTATCTGGCGACCGATGAAGCTTACTGGCAGCTTGTGGAGGTACTAGAGCTACGCACTACGGCCGAGGCCTATGTGAAGACGATAGCCGAGGTGCATCGCATCGTAACCAATGCCGTCTCTGCAGGGATGCGTACACGTGCCGACCTACTACGTGTGGAGGTGGAGCAGAGCAAGGCACATCTAGCACTGGAGCGCGCCTCCAATGGCGTTAGGCTCGCCCAGTCGCACCTCTCTCAGATCGTAGGTCTCCCCCTTGATGCCGAGCCAAGCCCCACCGACAGCTTTCCCTCTCCGTTGTTCACCTCCGAGGGTCATATGGGTGATCTCTCCACGCGTCCCGAATATGCACTGCTGAGCAAACAAATAGAGCTCAAGCGGGCCAATACGCGCCTCGTGCGTAGCGACTTCCTGCCACAGGTCGGGCTCCGTGCTAGCTATAGCTATGTACGTGGTCTGCGGATCAACGACCAGCTTCTCTTGGATAATGCTACGCCCTCGGTCATGCTCTCCCTCAATATCCCCATCTTTTCGTGGGGAGAAGGGCGTGCCAAGGTGCGTGCCGCACGCACACAGGAGCGTATAGCCATTCTAGAGCGCGAGGAGATGAGCGAGAAGATGATGCTGGAGCAGCAACAGGCACTCAACCACTACCATGAGCAAATCCTAGAGGTAGACCTCACCAAACGTACAATAGCCCAGGCCGATGCCCTACTCAAGCAGACACACGATCGCTATGTCGTGGGGCTCGATACCACGGCCGAGCTACTAGAAGCCGAGCTGATCGCCTCCCAAGCCCGTAGAGATCACACCTCTGCTCGCTCTCGCCTTGCCCTAGCCGCCACGCGTCTTGCCAAGGCTCTCGGCCAGCTCTAGACTATTATGCAGAGAGGCCTAGGGCGAACGTATCGTTCACCCTAGGCCTCCCAAAAATCCGCTCTAGGGCGAACGCATTGCATGCCCCTAGGGCGGAAGCCCTACCTACGCTAGTCGATCGGGCGAGTTAGGCGGGAGATGAGCAGGTAGGCATGAAATGTAGTAGCAGGCCCACAAGGCGTCAGCGGTAGGTAACCAGAGGCGAGCCCCATAGGGGTGCGTAGGGGAGGGTACCGATGCTCGAGCTCGCGTATCGTCTGGATGAGCTCCTCGCTCGAGGCATAGATGAGACGAAAGAGCCCCTGCCCCCCTGGGGCGACATGCCGCTCGTAGGCGCGTGCTGCTAGCACCCCCATGGTACAGCGCATATTGATCTCTACACAGGGATGCAGGCTCAGGGCTCCATGCTCGTCGTGATAGGAGAAAAGGTCTATCCCCACGAAGCCCGTATATTCCGTACCTATGCGCTCAGTGAGCCACTGGCCATGTGCCTCGATGAGCCTATCGAGAGCCTGTGCCCCACCGGCTAGCTGTGCTAGCTCGTGGCGTAGCGTAGCCTGAGGGCGTAGCTCGTTGCCACTATACGCTGTGCTACCAGCCTGCTCGGTGCGGAAGCATGAGATGCAGTCGAGCCGAACCCCAGCCTCGGGCGAGACATGGTAGATGAGAGCCCAGTTGTGCTGTACATCGAGGCGAGGCTCTAGGCTAATGCCTCTAGCGCGGTGACAACTCCCCACTAGGCTATGTAGCTGTGCTGTACTGATAGGGAGGTCGAGAGGCATCACGCCTCGCCCCGACGAGGTGAAGGGACGCTTGACGATGAGCGCAGAGGTATGGGTTGATAGGCTCTCAATGGCTGTGGCGATGAGTGCAGAGGTCGCCTCGTGAGTCTCGGCAGGGTAGACCCAGCGAGGTATGATAGTCTCGGGGAGCTCTATGTGCCGAGCTAGATAGCGGAGCATATCGGCCGAGGCATCGCGGTGTGAGAGGCGGAGGTAGGTAGAGGTCGTGGGAGGAGCCTCGAGCCTAAGCCCTAGGCGAGAGCCATAGCGCATGAGGTCGTCGAGGAGGTGAGGCTCTATAGCCCAGGGCTCTATGCGTAGAGGTGGGCCAGTATAGGCTGGTACTGTGCGCCCGAGGTGGTCGCAGAGGGCATAGCGCAGAGGGGTGTCGCAGGGGTAGGCGATGTAGTCGCCAGGGTCGGCGAGCAGTAGCATCAGCGGATAGAGCTCGCGCATCATGGCCTGCACCTCCCGACGTGGGGTATAGGACTGGCCGAGAGGCTGGCGGAGAGCTTCTTCGTGCCCAGGGTTGAAGATCAGTAGGCGGTTCATCACTTGCGCCCGAAGTCGGCTGGTATCTCACCCCAGTTGGGCGTATCCCACTTGAGCACAGGGGTGTCGTAGCTATTGTGCTGTAGCCACTGCTCGGCGCGTAGGACGAGGTCGAGGAGCTGCTGAGTCTCGGCATCGCGCGGTAGTAGCGTCTTGCATCGCTTGTTGCGCACCCACGCGATGGCCGTGATGCTGTCGCTATAGATAGGCATCTTGAGGTTGTGCTTCTTCAGTAGACTTAGGCCGTGGACGATGGCGAGGAACTCCCCGATGTTGTTCGTCCCCTTGGGAAACGGCCCTATGCGAAAGACCTCTCGGCGTGAGTCTACGAGTACGCCTCGATACTCCATGACTCCAGGATTGCCTGCACAGGCAGCATCGACAGCCAGAGCATTGAGTATGGGCGATGCACCGACAGCCATGGTACCTCCCGCACCTGTGCCGTAGTGGTGTCGCTGGAAAGCCTCGTAGCCATCCTCGAAGGCACGCATCGCTGAGCTCTGATCTTCAAACGCCTTGTACTGAGGTCCCTTGTAGCCCTCTATCTGTGCTTGGCATTCACTCCACGTGGCATATACCCCAGGCTCGTGCCCTCGCCACACTACATACCATTTGCTCTTGGCCATAGGGTGCTATTTGTATAGTAGGTCGTAGATAATGATCTCGCTCCTCGTGCCTAGGCGATAGGGGGCACCTGCCGCCCCGATACCACACGAGAGGTACACCTCGGTATCGCCCACGCGCTTGCTCCCCGACACTATACCGTAGCGAAGCCACACGGGGATCTGATTGGGGAATAGCTGTCCCCCATGCGTGTGTCCGTAGAGGGCTAGGTCGATAGGTGTACCGATAAGCTCCTCGAGCCCCTGAGGCGTATGCTCGAGCAGTATCGTGGCGCGTGTAGGGCGTAGCTGTGCCACGAGGCTGGCTAGAGGGGCACGGGCTGTCTGCACGTAGTCGTCGCGCCCTATGAGGGCATAGTCGTCGCCACGCGGGTAGACGATACTATCGCGTAGCAAGATGCCCCCGACGGTGTGTACCCAGTCGAGCTTGGCAGTAGAGTCCGCACGATATTCGTGGTTGCCAGGGACGTAGTACACGCCTTCGGGGGCAGTGAGGCGACGCATGGCCTGCATCATCCGAGGTTCGTAGGCGTACTTGCTGTAGTGGTCGATGTAGTCGCCCCCCACGAGGATGAGGTCGGGGTGCTGTGCTAGGGTTAGGTCTACGGCTCGCTCTACATAGCCTAGCGTAATGCCCTCACCGATGTGCAGGTCGGTCAGCAGTGCTATGCGTAGTCGCTTGGCATCGGTGCTGTCGGCTAGGGTAGCATCCCCTACGGCCAGTGTGCGGTAGACTACACGTGGATAGCGTACGCTATGGTAGCCCACGTACATCGATACGCAGAAGGCGAGAGTGGCGGCTAGGGCGACACCCCAGTCGAGCCTGCGTCGATGCCTCGCAGACAGAGGCAGGCTATGCTGTCGGCTGATGGAGAGGTAGAGATGCTTGACGATATTGGCCCCGATGACGACAGCTGAGGCATAGCCTATCGAGAAGAAAATGAAGAGATTGATACTCATCACTGCACTCATCACTGGATGCATTATCCACGAGTGTAGAGCCAGCGAGAGGGTGGAGAGTAGAAACTCAACGATGAGGACTAGGTAGAACGCCCGGCACCAACGCTCGGGTAGTAGCCGCGACGTCCGATACATCAGATAGGGATACAGGAGCAGTCGCCCTAGGAAGGCATAGATATAGACCATAGCAGATAGTGTTGTCTAGCGAGGGATCTTCAGGGGCGAATATCCCAGCTTCTTGAAGTAATGATACATGAGCCCTAGCCCCAAGAGCCCAGAGAGGAGATCGGATAGTGGGAGCGAGATCCATACTCCATCGATGCCTAGCGTGTAGGGCAGTGTGAGCAGGAGGGGGATGAGGAAGAGGGCTTGCCTCGATATGCTCAACCAAAACGATTTGCGCGCATGCCCGATACTCTGGAAGAACTGTGTCGCCACGATCTGCGTCCCTACGAACGTAAAGGCATAGATGCACAGCGAGAGTGCATTGACCGAGGCATCGAAGATCTCACCGCTACGGGTGAACATCGAGCATATAAACTCGGGCATCAGCAATGCGAATGCCGTGAAAGCAAGACCAATACAGCTGTTGATGGCGGTGGCAGCCCATACGGTCTTGAGGACGCGGTCGTGCTGTCCAGCACCATGGTTGTAGCCCACGATCGGCTGCATGCCCTGCGAAATGCCCAGCATCAGCATGAAGCCCACTAGGGCATAGCTGTTGATGACCCCAAGGGCTCCGATAGCATGGTCGGCAGCCTCTGGCGAGGGTGCTGCTCCGATGAAGCCCCTATTGATCAAGACGCTAGAGAGGCTCCCGAGGAGCTGTACAGCAAAGGGAGATACCCCGATGGAGGCGATGGCTATGATCTGCTCTCGCGATACCTGTAGGTTGCGCCTACGGAAGCGTACGAGGCTACTCTCCTGAAAGAAGTGGTGCATCACGAAGACAGCCGACACCAGCATCGAGATCACGGTAGCCCACGCAGCCCCAGCGATACCCCACCCGAAGCCGTAGATGAAGAGGGCATCGAGGATCGTATTGAGCACAGCCCCGATGAGCATCGTGTACATAGCCTTCTGAGGATAGCCCGAGGCGCGCATTACGGCATTGTAGCTCATGGCTATAGCCGCGAAGATGTTGCCTGGTATGGCTATGTAGAGGTATTCGGTAGCGTAGGGGATGGTACGAGGGCTACCACCGAAGAGCTCTAGGATAGGCTCTAGCCAGATGAGAGCAGGTATGATAGTGGCTAGCTGTAGGACTACTGTCAGGATGATCGCATTGCCTAGGATACGCTCTGCGCCGTCGGTGTTGTGCTCGCCTAGCAGGATAGAGACACGAGTGGCAGCTCCAGTGCCCACGAGCATCCCGAAGGCCTGCAAGAAGATCAGTATCGGGAAGGTCAGGGCTAGGCCTGCGATGCCGTAGTCGCCCACACTCTGCCCGATGAAGATACGATCGACGACGTTGTACAGGGCCGATACCATTGTCCCCACGACTGCAGGCGTCGTGTAGTGTAGCAATAGTTTGCGGATACTCGCATGCTCGAGCTGATACGTTCTCTCTTCTCTATTCATTGGGCGATGTTGGGGAGTATAAGCAAAGGTGCTGAGGTCTCTCGCGAGTCCGTCAGCACCCTGATGATAGTGGCTCTGCGCCTCTGTGCCCTAAGGCACGGCTCGTAGAGCGTGGTGTGGTTACTTGAAGAAGTCCTGAACAGCTTCGTTGGGAACCATCTCCTCCTGGAAGGTGTAGGCACCTGTCTTAGGAGACTTCACCATCTTGATTACCTTGGAGTAGGTACGTCCGTCAGACTTCTTAAATGATGCAACTGCTTTCTTTGCCATTGTCTTAGTCTCCTATGATTACTTGATTTCCTTGTGGATCGTCATACGCTTGAGGATCGGATTGTACTTCTTCAGCTCCAAGCGCTCAGTCGTGTTCTTTCTATTCTTCGTCGTGATATAACGAGAAGTACCGGGCATACCGCTTTCCTTGTGCTCGGTGCACTCGAGGATTACCTGTACTCTGTTGCCTTTTGCTTTCTTTGCCATTGTTTTGCTTCGTCTGAGTAGTTTATGCGTTTAGATAACCCTTCTCGGCAGAGCGCTTGATAGCGGCATCGATACCGATCTTGTTGATCAGGCGTAGACCTGCTGCAGATACCTTGAGGATCACCCAGCAGTCGTTCTCTGGCCAGTAGAACTTCTTCGTGAACAGGTTCACGTCAAACTTGCGCTTCGTCTTCACGTTGGAGTGCGAAACGTTGTTGCCGACAATTGCCTTCTTACCTGTAATCTGACAAATCTTAGACATTTCTATTATGTTGTTTATTATTATCCCGATGTTATATTGCCCTCGTTTAGTGCTCGTAAGCATCATTGAGCACCGCACAATCAGGATGCAAAGTAAGCAAATATTTATGAGATACACAACTCTGTGCCCAAATTGCTCCTCTCTCTACGACCAAGCCTCGCCTGCACAGAGGTTGTGAGGCGAGGCTTGGTCGTAGACAGAGCTCGAAGGGCTATCAGAGCTCGAGGTCGAGGTCGAAGCGCTCCTCCCAAGGTAGGCCCTGTACCATGAGCTGAGCCATGAAGGGATCGGGGTCAAACTCCTCGACGTTGTACACCCCTGGTCTGCGCCATAGCCCCTTCATGAACATGATGGCCCCGATCGTGGCGGGTACCCCCGTGGTATAGCTCACACCCTGGGCTCCTGTCTCTTGGTAGGCTGCCTGGTGGCTACAGTTGTTCCACACGTAGTAGGTGCGCTCCTTGCCGTCTTTGATACCGCGGATGCGACAGCCGATAGAGGTCTCGCCCGTGTAGTTCTCGCCGAGCTCACCAGGGTTGGGGAGTACAGCCTTGAGGAACTGAATGGGTACGATCTCTACCCCATTGTACATGATAGGGTCGATGCGTGTCATACCGATATTCTGCATCACACGCAGGTGTGTCAGATACTCCTGCCCGAAGGTCATCCAGAAACGTGCACGCTTGATCGTGGGGAAGTTCTTCACCAGCGACTCGAGCTCCTCGTGGTAGAGTAGATAGCTCTCACGGGCACCGATGTTGGGGTAGGTGAGTGGCAGGTGGATCTCTTGGGGCTCGGTCTCCACCCACTGGCCGTTGTCCCAGTACTTCCCCTTTTGGGTGATCTCGCGGATGTTGATCTCGGGGTTGAAGTTGGTGGCGAAGGCCTTGTGGTGGTCGCCTCCATTGCAGTCTACGATGTCGAGGTAGTGGATCTCGTCAAAGTGGTGCTTGGCTGCATAGGCTGTGAAGACGCCTGTAACGCCAGGGTCGAAGCCACAGCCGAGGATAGCTGTGAGGCCTGCCTCCTTGAAGCGCTCTTGATAAGCCCACTGCCAGCTGTACTCAAACTTAGCCTCGTCAAGGGGCTCATAGTTGGCCGTATCAAGGTAGTGCACACCAGCCTCTAGGCAGGCATCCATGATGTGGAGGTCTTGATAGGGTAGGGCGACGTTGATACAGAGATCGGGCTTGAACTCGCGCATCAGGGCTACGAGCTCGGGCACGTTGTCGGCATCTACGGCCGCTGTCTGTATCTTGACGTTGGTGATCTCTGAGGCGATCTTGTCGCACTTGCTCTTGGTACGGCTAGCAAGCATGATGTCGGTGAAGATGTCGCTATTCTGCGCCACCTTCTTGGCTACTACTGTGCCGACACCACCGGCACCGATAATGAGCACTCTTCCCATAGGGTGATAATACGTAATGCTAAAAAAGTTATTGTGTACTACTGTGATCTCTTGTCGTGGAGGCCTCGCACCCTAGCGCAGACGATTGCTCACCCGTACGAGTGTCTCATCGGCTAGGATACCACGCACAGCGAGGACCTGTAGGATGAGGCTCACTACAGGGAGAGCGAGGACGAACTTGTAGCCCAGGCTGGCTCCACTAGAGTAGGTGTAGCCCGCATAGAAGAGTAGGCCGATGAGGCCTAGGAGCAGGATGGTGTTGAGCGTGCCGATACGTGCCTGTAGCACACGACGGCGGTAGAGGAATAGATCTACCATAGCTACTACTGCCGATAGTACGGCCAGCACACCGATGCCCCATATGCCCCCTAGAGTATCGCCCGTGCCACCATCGCGTAGCGTCCAGGCATCGAGTATGAGCGCCTGCCCACTCGAGGATAGTATGAAGAGGTCGGATACGGCGAATATGCCCATCAGTACAGCGATGAGCACTAGGTAGACGGTCTGTATTCTCTGCCACATAGCTTGGGGTGGCTTACTTCTTGATACGTCCAGCTACATTGTGGTAGAGCTCGCCATCCTCGTACTCCTTGGCTGCGATGAGCGTAGGCTTGGGCATACGCTCGTAGTGGCGCGATACCTCGGTCTGCTCGCTGCTCTCGTACACCTCCTGTAGGTCGTCGGTAATGGTGGCAAACTCCTCGAGCTTGGCCTGAAGCTCCTGCTTCATCTCCTGACCGATCTGATTGGCGCGCTTGGCGATAATCATTACGGTCTCGTACACATTGCCGGTGTCCTCACTGAGCTTAACCATATCACGGCTGATCGTATTGTGAGGTACGCTTCCTTTCTTGTAATCCATCGTTTGCTATCTATTCTCTTTGATTAATCCTTGCTAATAAGCTTGTTCATACGCCCGTGGATGCGCTGAGCCTCCTTGAGGTACTTGCCCTGTGGGAAGTCGTTGACATAGGCGTAGTAGTGGTCGAGCGCCTCACGCACACGTTCCTGTTGCTTCTCTAGGACGCTGAGGCTGGCCTCCTCACTCTTGGCCTTGAGCACGATGAAGAGCAGGTCTTCGCGGTGCTTGGTGTAGGGGAAATCCTTGAGGGCATTACGCGCCACGACGACACAGCTCTGGTAGTTGTTGCCTAGGTAGAGACCTAGGTTGTAGTAGAGCTTGGCGGTGAGTAGCTCCTTCTCTGCGAGCTTGTCTTGGAGCTCGAAGAGCATGCGCTCTACCTCGGGTCTGTGCTCGCCACTGGGGTGCATGTCGAGGTAGGTCTGTAGCTCCTGGATAGCCCCTAGCGTAGCGCTCTGGTCGAGGCTTGGCTCTGGTGAGGCCAGGTAAAGGCAGTAGCCACTCTTGAAGCGAGCCTCCTCGGCCATAGGCCCCTTGGGGTAGCTCGTATAGTAGGTGCGGAAGTATTGGGCGGCCTCGGCCTCACGCTTGTCGTTGAAGTAGCTATCGGCCATTAGGTATGTGCTCTGAGGGCCTTCGCTCGTACCGCTGAGTGAGGGGAGCACGTCCTCCATTAGGGTGATGACACGCTTGTAGCGCTTCTCGTTGTAGTATTTCTTGGCATACGAGTAGCGCTCGGCCACGTCGGTAGACTTCTGTGCCCGATAATATTCACCGCACGAGCTCATCAGAGCTACGAGGCAGCATACGCTCAATAATCTTCTCATGTCTAATATGTACACTCCGAACGCAAATTACTATTCAAAGTAGCTACAAAGATAGTACTTATTCTCCAATCAGTTGATTGCCCTATCCCAAATGGCCTGTAGATAGGCTCTCTGTGCTACCAGCTTCTCTCCTCAATAACGCACGAGGGTCCCCTAGCGTATGTGCCTAGTGGCGGTGATCGATGAAGCGGGTGGTCTTGCGTCCGCCAGCCGACTGCTGGAGGTTGGCGATGTACTCTATGGGGGCGAAGCTCACGCTCGGGGCCACACGTATCTTGGCTCGGAAGAGATCCTTGATCTCCTTCTCAAACGCCTTGCTCTCGTCGTCGCTCCCCACACGCACTAGGAGCTCGTCGGTACCGATGTCGTTGGTGTAGACCTCCACGACGTAGTTGCTGATCTTGCTCACGTTGTCTAGGATGTCAAAGATAGCAGGCGGATAGAGCGTCGTCCCCTTGTACTTGATCATCTGCCCCTTGCGCCCGAGCAGACTCCCGAGGCGAAGCGTATTGCGCCCACAGCGACAGGGTTCGTTGGCGGGGTAGTGGTAGCAGATGTCGCCCGTGCGGAAGCGTAGCAGAGGCATCCCCTCTACCCCTAGGGTGGTGATCGTTACCTCGCCAGCCTCACCCTCGGCTACGGGCATCCCTTGGTCGTCGAGAAACTCCACGATGATGAGCTCGGGCTGGGCGTGCTGGCCACAGCAGTAGGCGCACTCGGTGAAGGATGACTGCATCTCGGTGCTGGCATACGAGGCGAAGAGCTGTACACCAGGCCAGCACTCTTGGATACGGCGACCTAGGGTATTGAGCTCGAGCGTCTGTGGATGGCGCAGAGCCTCGCCGATACATACGAAGCGCTGTAGGGTGCTGGCGGTGTGGTCGATGCCATTCTTCTCGGCAAACTCGATGAGCTTGATCAGAAACGACGGCACCACCATGCCACATGTAGACCCTACACGGCGTATCGTATCCCACTGTAGCTCGGGGATGCCATTGCCTACGCGAGCGATGCCCATGCCTAGCTCACGAGCTCCGAGGAAGTAGGCTAGCCCTGCCATGAAGCGCCTATCGATAGTCGTCATCAGCTGTAGGATGTCGGACGAGGTACAGCCTGCCGTGGTGAACGAGAGGTATTCGTTGTAGGCAAGGCGGTCGAGGTCGTGGTCAGTCAGCACGAAGGTAACAGGCTCTCCTAGAGTCCCTGAGGTCGTTACGTAGTCGATGATGGCCTCACGTGGACAGCAGACGAACTCATCGTTGTGCCGCTGTAGGTCTTCCTTGGTCGTTATGGGCAGGCGTGCTAGGTCGGTCAGCGTACGTATCGTGCTCGGGTCGATGCCCTGCTCGCGAAACATCCGCTGATAAAACGGTGAGTGTCCTGCTAGATACGCAATCGCCTCACGCAGTCGCTCCTCTTGATAGGCCTTGATGGCCTCGGGCGACTGATATTGAATGTCGGGATTTTTCTTCATACTTATGTGTCAGCTCGGCATGCGTGTATCCTCGCTATACCTGCCCTGCAAAGATACGCACAATCTGCAAGAGACTACATCCTTTATCCAAGGGGAGGTACTGCAAGGAGGGATAGGGCCCTAGGGCTATGCAAACTATGTCCTCGAGATGGGGAGGGTAGGCGTTAATCTCGCCAGCGCAGGTAGGTGGCTATCGGATAGTGATCGCTCGTCTTGATGCTACGATCGACAATGGCTCCCTCGGGGACGAAGCTCTGCCCTGCGAAGATATGGTCGATGCGCACAACGAACACCCCCGATACGAACGTAAAGCCAGGCCCATTGCCACTAGCGACGAAGGCATCCTGTAGGCCCTCGCCTACCTTGTGGTGTGTGTAGGAGATGGGGGTGTCGTTGAAGTCGCCACAGACGATGATGTCGTCGCGCCCTGCCTCGGTGATGTAGCGGTGTAGGAGATTGGCCTGCACGTTGCGCCTACGGAAGCTAGGCCCCATTTTGCTCCCTAGGGCATGCTTGAGCTCGAAGGCATCGCCCTCACGAGCTAGGCGTACATACTCTTCGCCGTGTTTGCGCTGTAAGCGAAAGCTCTCTAGGTGAGCATTGATCACCGTTAGGCTACGTGCTCCAGCTCTGAGGCGATAGATCATCGCCCCATTGGTAGCAGAGGTGATCGGGATACGCTTGGCCTCCTCGATCGGATACTTGGAGAGCAGGATCAGGGTAGTCCCACTGGCCTGAGCGCGCTCGATATGTCGGTAGGGATAGAGCTCGTGCAGGTAGCTCTTGAGATCGCGCGATGACACGGGGCCCCAGCTGTGGTCCGAGAGTAGAGCCTCCTGTAGGCACACGATATCGGCACCGCTACTCTTGATGTACTGTAGTATAGGGTTGGGAGCCGTAGTCGTATGAGGCACGAAGCCAAAGGCGCAGACATTGTAGCTAAGCACCTTGATGCGGTCGGCCGTCTCATCGCCCGAGGTCGTCGAGCGGTTGATCGGCAGGTAACTAGATACTGCACCCCAGCCTATGAGCCATACGATGGCGATAGGTATTAGCACACGCCACTGCCAGCGTATCAGCCAGTAGAGTGTGATGCACACCTGTAGCACGAGGAAGACGGGGAAGGCGAGCCCCATGAGGGCTGGCGTCGTCATGCGCAGAGGCGGTATGTAGGGCGATAGGGCAGAGGCGAGGAAGAGGACACAGCACACTACTGTGGTCAGGTAGACCACGCTACGTAGCACGATGCGGACGCCACGCCACAGCTGAGAGAGGACAGAGGAGAGCTTCATAGTCGGCTAGTCGGTGGTATCACGTCTGTCGGGTAGGTGCTCGGAGGCCTCGAAGAGCCGACGTCGCTCGTCGGCACTGAGGCTCGGGTAGCCACTGCGCCGTATCTTGTCTAGAATATCGTCTATCTGTGCCTGGTCGGCAGGGGGGCTAGTGTGGCGCTTGGCTCTAGTCTTGGTGTCGAGTGTAACACGCCCACTCACCCATCGGCTCATGTATCGGCGTATAGGCTCGGTAAGGTCGGTGTGTCGCTCACGCATATACCAGGCCCAGCCAAGGCCTAGCAGCGCACCACCTAGGTGGGCGAGCTGTCCGCCTACATTGCCTGCCTTGAGGATGAGGTCGAGGACGAAGAGCCCTACGACCAGCCAGCTCAGGCGCACCGAGCCGACGAAGAGCAGGTGTACGCGTCGCTGTGGCTCCACAAAGGCGAGGGCAAAGGCGAGGGCGTAGACTCCAGCCGAGCACCCGAGCAAGACGCGTGCCCCGAGATGCACCCCTATAGCCCCTAGGAGCTGATACCCTAGGCTGTAGCACAGAGCACCAGCTACACCTCCGAGGACGAAGAGTACCACTAGACGCTCGCCCCCATATCGGCGCTCATAGATGCGCCCCACTGCATAGAGCAGGAGCATATTGAGCACGAGGTGCGCCAGATCGCTATGCACCCACATATAGGTGAGTGTTCCCCAGGGCTGACGAGCCCATAGGTATCCCCCAGGGTAGGCCCCTAGATAGTTGGCCGAGGGGCGCAGATCTAGGCCAGTAGCCTGTAGTACATAGCCCAGCACCCACACCGCGAGGCTGGTGAGCATCGCGATGTAGATGATGCGCTCTGTCGTAGAGCTATCGGTGTAGATCTGTCGCAGTCGGCGTAGCATGGCGTGGCGGATTAGTTGTATGGGCCGTCGATCTCGCCCTTGCGTCGCCACATCAGTATGAGGATGATCCCCCCGAGCATGCCTCCTAGGTGGGCAAAGTGTGCCACGCCACCTCCTAGGTCGGGGCGCATACCTAGGAAGAGCTCTATGAGCCCATAGCCTATGACGAAGTATTTGGCCTTGATAGGAATGGGGATGAACATCAGGAAGAGCTCGCTATTGGGGAAGAGCATGCCGAAAGCCAATAGCAGGCCAAAGACTGCTCCCGAAGCCCCTATCGTGATGAACATATCGAGATACTGCGATACCAGCATGGGTACATAGCCCATCGAGGTGTTTACGTGGGCTAGCTCGCCTGCATGGGCTACTAGTTCGCCTAGGCTTAGGTACCATACGACCTCCTGCACTAGGGCAGCCGTAACGCCTGTCGTCAGGTAGAAGAAGAGGTAGCGCGTACTCCCCCAGTATCGCTCGATCGTAGAGCCAAACATCCACACCGAGAACATATTGAAGAATAGATGCTGTAGGCTGTCGGTGCTATGCAGGAACATATACGTGACCAGCTGATGGGGCATGAAGCTCTCTGCCTGGAAGTAGTGTAGCCCCAGCATGCCAGTTAGGTCTATGCCTAGCCGATCGGGTAGTACTTGCTGCGCCAGCCACATCAGCAGGTTGATGATGATGAGGTTGAGCGTAACGGGTGGCACTGCGCCACGCAGGTCAAATCGGTTATTTGTCATTATTCTACCAAAGTCTTCTATTTCGTCTTAAGTCTTCTCTCTCCTCTCTACGCCCTGCTAGCGTATCTCTACGTGTAGCAGGTGATGAGCTCCGAGGTAGCCATCGAGGCACTGCCCGATACGGCAGGGGCCGACGCCCGCGGGTGTGCCAGTGAAGATCACGTCGCCCATCTTGAGCGTATGCTGCCGGCTCACATAGGCGATAATGTGGTCTATGCTATGTAGCATGCTATCGGTAGTGGCACGCTGTACCACGGTGCCGTCCACCTCGAGGCGCATCTCGATAGGGCACTCGGGGTAGCCGAGCTCGCGCTTGTCTATCCAGTCGCCTATAGCGGCCGAGCTATCGAAGGCCTTGCTCATCGTCCACGGCTCACCGCGAGCTATGGCCGTACGCTGGAGATCGCGTGCGGTGAAGTCGATACCGATGCTCACCTTGCTGTAATAACGATGAGCAAACCGCTCAGCGATATACTTGCCTACGCGATCTATCTGTACCACGATCTCGCCCTCGTAGTCGATCTGTTCGCTCCAGTCGGGCAGGTAGAAGGGTTTGCCAGGGCGTAGCACGGAGTCGCCCTTGTGTATGATCACAGGCTCGGCCCTCTGCTCTATCTCGCGCCCCACTAGGTGGGGGGCCTCGGCGAGGTGCTGTGGATAGTTGAAGCCTACGGCTAGTATCTTCATTGCCTAGGCCTCCTTGGTCGCCTTGGAGCGCACAGCCCGTGTCGTGGTGCGTCGGCGCCGTGGGCTCTTGCTCTCTAGTGGCTGTCCGCTACGCTCACGCATACGGGTGAATATCAGTGCTAGATGTGCATACATAGAGGTATTCTGCACGACGACCTGCTCGGGCACACGGATGCGAACGGGGGTAAAGTTCCATATGGCCTTGAAGCCCTTCTCAGCTAGGAGATCTGCCACTACCTGTGCCTGCTTGATAGGCACGGTGAGTATGGCTATCTGTACCTGCTCGCTGTGCATGCGCTCCTCGAGCTCCTCGATATGGTAGACGGGTATCTCACCGATGTTGGTCCCCACGACATCAGGGTCAATGTCAAAGCCTGCCACGATCTCTAGCCCAAACTGCCGTAGCCCCCTGTCGGCGAGCAAGGCTCCCCCGAGGCTACCTACCCCTAGGAGGAAGGCTCTATGCGTCTGAGTAAAGCCTAGAAACTCCTCCAGTACCTCTATGATGCTCTGCGCCTGATAGCCCACACGAGTGCGCCCCTGAAGCTGTACGTACGAGAGGTCCTTGGCCACTAGCGAGGGCTCTACACCTACGCCTGCAGCGATGCTGGTAGAGGAGACCTGACGCTGGCCACGGGCATACTCGAGCTTGACGTGCGAGAGGTACCAGGGGAGGCGTCTCAGGGTAGGCTCTGGGATAGTTTTTGTTTGTTTCCTGCTTTTTTTAGCTGTTGCCATACACTATTGTCTTTGCATACAAAGATACAGAATAATGGAAAAAGAGCGATAATATTGCCCCAACTTTGCCTCTATCGCCCATCCAATACCATCTCCTAGAGCCCTCTGCCCTGTATCGCCCCCTGTCCCTGTGCTCGCAGGGCTGGTACACCCTAGCCATCTCGATATTTTTGCCCGACTGGCTCGATGTTTTTGAGGCGAGAGGTCGCAGAGCTGTGCAGAAATGTGTACCTTTGGCAGGTGAGCGAGGCCGATAGCCTCGTCTCGAGGACGTTAGGTAGTAGATGTATCCACTTTCCCCAACAAACGATATGAGTATGCAACGTACAGCCTTAGTAACAGGTGCCTCGTCGGGTATTGGCGAGGCTACCGCAGCGAGACTAGCCCAGGAAGGCTATCGACTGATCATTACCGCACGTCGAGGCGAACGCCTCGCACAGCTTCAGAGGCGGCTAGAGGCCGAGTATGGCACCGAGGTGCTCGCCCTGTGCTTCGATGTACGCCAGCTCGAGGAGGTGCAGGCACACCTAGGCTGTCTGCCCGAGCAGTGGCGCGACGTCGATCTGCTCGTCAACAATGCAGGTCTAGCCGCAGGCCTTAGCCCCCTACAGGAGGGCGATCTCGACGACTGGGAGCGCATGATAGATACCAACATCAAAGGACTGCTCTACGTAACGCGCACCATAGCGCCACTGATGCAGGCGCGTCGCCGAGGGCATATCATCAATATCTCATCTATAGCAGGGGTGGAGACCTACCCCAATGGCAACGTCTACTGTGGTACCAAGCATGCCGTAGAGGCTATTGGCAAGGGTATGCGTATGGATCTGCTCCCCTATGGCGTCAAGGTCACGCAGATACGCCCTGGAGCCGTGGAGACGGAGTTCTCTGTCGTGCGCTTCCATGGCGACAAGGAGCGTGCCGACAAGGTCTACGCAGGCTTCGAGCCCCTGCATGCCGAGGATATTGCCGATGCCGTGTGCTATGTGGCTTCGCTACCAGAGCACGTCAATATCAACGACCTAACGATCATGCCCACGGCGCAGGCCTCGGGTACGCTCATCCATCGCGGAGGGTAGCGCACGAGCGAACAATACGCTACGTACCATAGTTGTAGGGGATGTAGGCCAGTGCCTACATCCCCTCAGCATTTAGTAACGATAACAATAAGAAAGAGATTTGATGAAAACCAAAGCAATCGGTCTGCTAGAGACCTTCGCAGGCCTACAAGGCCTCGGGTACAAGCTCATCCGCATCGCCATCCTGATCATCTTCGTGTGGATCGGGGGGCTCAAGTTTGCCAACTACGAGGCCAACGGCATCGTGCACTTTGTGGCCAATAGCCCACTGATGAGCTTCTTTATGAAGAATGCCTCCAACGAGATAACCCTCGAGGATGGTCGTGTGGTCAAGGAGTACACGCAGTACAAGGTCCCCGAGGGGCAGTACGACCCCGTCAAGAGTGCCTGGCATGTGGACAACCGCACCTACCTCTTCGCCCATGGCCTCGGTATCTTGATCTGCGTGATAGGTATCTTGGTCTTCTTGGGGATGTTTAATCCCTATATAGGGCTCGCAGGTGAGCTCCTGTGTATCATCATGACGATAGGCACGCTGAGCTTCCTGATCACTACGCCCGAGACGTGGGTAACGGCTAGCGAAGCCGCCAAGGCTGCTGGCGAGTGGGCCAATGGCTTCCCCTTCCTCAGTGGTGCTGGTCGCCTCGTGGTCAAGGATACAGCGATACTCGCTGGTGCTGTAGTACTGCTGAGCGATAGCTCGCGCCGTATCCTCGCTCGCCTCAAGCGATAGAGGATCCCCCCCTAGTACAAGCGCAGAGGCTACCCCGTCCTAGCGACAGGGTAGCCTCGTTGGCTTTGGAGGGTGAGCTATTGGCTTATTTATTGGCCTCTTTGTGCTTCTCGAGCTGACGCTTGAGGGCATCGATAGAGACATCGATAGCTTCCTCAAAGCTATCAGCCGTCTTGAGGGCGAATAGATCGCCACCAGAGCATAGGAGCTTGATGGAGGCCTCCTTGTTGTTGGATACTTCGGGCTTCACGACCTTGAGGATTACCTCCGCTGCCTGAATGTCGTCAGCGAAGCGGCTTAGCTTATCCAGCTTCTTGTGGATAAACGCCTTGAGCATCTCTGTTGCATCGAAATGCAATGCCTGAATTCTGATATCCATAGTCATTCCTTTTTTTGTGCTCTTGGATGAGCGTTATACATTTTCTGTAGTTGCTTGAACGAGGTGTGCGTGTATCCCACCGTCGTAGAGACCCTGCTATGGCCCATGAGCTCCTTGATGGCGAGTAGGTCGGCGCCTGCATTGAGCATATCTGTGGCAAACGAGTGCCTGAGCGCATGAGCCCCTCGACGCGAGAGCTTGGGGACGGCAAGCAAGGCTCGGTGGACGACAGCATAGACGCCAGCACCTGTCATAGCTTGACCTCTCAAATTTACGAAAAAAGAATTGGATCTACCAAACGTCTGCTCTTTTATTGCTCTCCACTGGCTCATCATCGTAGCTAGTCCCTGCCCGAAGGGGACGATGCGCTCCTTGTCGCCCTTGCCCAGCACCTTGAGCTTGCGCTCCTTGAGGTCGACATCGGCATCTCGTAGCCCTGCGAGCTCGCTACGGCGTAGCCCACACTCGTAGAGCGTGGCTATGATGAGCCTATTGCGTATGCCCTCGAGGTCGTCGGGGGCAGGCTCTACGGCCAGTATAGCCTCTATCTCGGCCGTAGGGACGTAGACGGGCAGAGGACGCTCGGTGCGTGGAGGGCGCAGAGCACTGATCGGGTTGCGGTCTATCTGACCACGCTTGAGCAGGTAGCGGTATAGCCCCTTGGCCGCAGAGAGTCGTCGGGCTACAGAGGTAGCCTTGAGGCCTGCATCCATCTGTGCCGATAGCCAGCCACGCACTAGGTCGAGGTCGCCAGCACTCGGGCCGACCTCCTCGCCGAGACGCTCTAGGCAGTAGGCGTGGTAGGCGCGTAGGTCGGCCTCGTACTCGCTAGAGGTATGAGGTGAGGCATTGACCTCGTAGCGCAGGTAGGCGATGTAGTCGTCGATAGCTTGCTTCATAGGGCGAAGAGACGCTGAGCATTGAGGGTAGTCGCTGAGGCGAGCTCGGGGGGCGTCAGTCCCCATAGGGGAGCGAGATGCTCGAGGATGTGGGTGAGGTGCGCTGGCTCGTTGCGCTTGCCTCGCTTGGGGACGGGGCTTAGATAGGGCGCATCGGTCTCTAGCAGTAGCCTATCGAGCGGGATACGCCCCACGTACGAGCGTAGGAGGCTATTCTTGAAGGTAACGACGCCACCTAGCCCTATCATGAAGCCCTCGAAGGCTAGAGCCTCGTCGAGCTCTGCTTCGCTACCTGTGAAGCTGTGGAAGACGCCTCGCACCTGTCCCTGAGGCACTGCTTGCCTTATGGTGGCGAAGGTGTCGGCAAAGGCATCGCGGGTGTGGACGATGATAGGTAGCCCGAGACGAGAGGCTAGGGCTATCTGCCGCCCGAAGGCCTCTATCTGCTCGGCCCGATAGGTCGTATCCCAGTAGTAGTCGAGCCCTATCTCCCCGATAGCCACTAGGGGCAGGTCGCCTAGGTGAGCCTCGACGAAGGCTAGCTCGTGCTCGTAGCTGGCATCTACCGAGGTAGGGTGTAGGCCTAGGGCTACCCGCAGGTGATCGGGGCAAGCCTCGTAGGCGCGGCGTAGGCGTGGGTAGCTGGTGCTGTCTACGCTAGGCATGATCATAGTGCTGACACCTGCCTCTAGGGCTCGCTGGAGCATGGCCTCCCAGTCGGCATCGAACTCCTCGGCATATATATGCGTATGCGTATCTATGATCTGCACGGTGGGGCTAGCTTTGGCGAGTCGTTAGCTTGTCGAACAGGGCCTCTAGGGGCTCCAGACGCTCGGCCTCGAGCCCTAGGCTGGCCAGCAGAGTGCGTGCCTCGTCTGTGAGGCGAGCTATCTGGCTACGGGCATACTCGGGCGTGCCAGCCCTGTCGTAGAGGGCGCGCACGCCAGCGATACGCTCGGTGCGCTGAGCCTCGGGTAGCACCATGAGTCTATCGAGCTCGGCGAGGTCGTCGGGGGCTAGGGTGTGGCGTGTATAGAGGAGCATGAGCGTCTTCTTGGCGTTCATGATGTCGCCACCGATAGGCTTGCCAAAGGTAGCCTCGTCGCCATATACATCGAGGTAGTCGTCCTGGATCTGAAAGGCGAGCCCTAGGGCTTGCCCCACCCGATCGAGTACCTCGGCATCGTCTCGACTAGCCCCTGCGGCTCGGGCCCCTAAGCGGAGCGATGCGCCTAGGAGGACGGCCGTCTTGAGGCGGATCATCTCGATATACTCCTCGACACGCACATCGCTACGGAGCTCAAACTCCATGTCGTACTGCTGACCACAGCATATCTCTATGGCCATGCGGTTGAAGACTGGCAGCACCTCGGCCAGTAGCTCGGGCCTATCAATGCCCTCGAGGGCTCGGTAGGCCTCGATACTCATCGCATCGCCCGAGAGGATGGCGGTATTCTCATCCCAGCGGCGGTAGACGGTGGGTTGGCCACGCCTTAGGGGCGAGCGATCCATGAGGTCGTCGTGTAGCAGGGTGAAGTTGTGAAATACCTCTAGAGCTACGGCTATGGGCATGGCACAGGCCGTATCGTCGGTATAGAGGCGAGCCGCTAGGAGGCATAGTAGAGGGCGCACGCGCTTGCCCCCTAGGGCTAGCGTGTAGTCGATCGGGGCGAATAGCCCCTGTGGCTGTAGCTCGCCATAGCGACGCTCGGCGAGTGCCTGCTCTATGCTGGCCAGTAGGTGAGTAGTGGTGGATGACTGCATCGTGATGATTGATAGGACAAAACGAAGAGGCTGTGGTCTCCAGTACTACGGGATACCACAGCCTCGTGATGAGATAGGATTGGGTTAGGTCTGGAGACGGAACACTACTGGCACCTGGAAGCTCTGACGCACAGGCTTGCCACGCTGCTTACCAGGCTTCCACTTGGGCATGCTCTTGACTACGCGTACGGCCTCCTTGTCGAGGGCTGGGTCTACGCCACGTAGTATGTCTACGTTGGACACAGAGCCATCGCGCTCTACTACGAACTTCACCATTACGCGACCTTGGATGCCATTCTCCATCGCGATCTCGGGGTACTTGACGTTGCTCGTTAGGAACTTCACCAGAGCTGCGGGCCCACCAGGGAACTCCGTGGGCTCCTCTACGATGGTGAAGATCTCCTCCGTGTCCTCTGGCTCTACGGTAGGGCCTACAGTTACAGGGGGAGGTAGGGGCTTGTCTTCGTCGGAAGATACGAACGAGATCTTAGCCACTTCCTTGTTGTCCTCCACGACCTTAAAGTCGTCGGGGAGCTGTGCCTCGATCTGCTGCTCGGGCTGCTGAACCTCCTCAGGCTGTTCCTCCTGCTGCTCGTCCTGCACGATCATCACGTCCTCCATAGCTATAGCGTCGAATTCGTTGGTCTTAACATCCGACTGAGCTAGGCTACGCCACTCGAGTGTAACGAAGAGTACAGAGATGGCCACAACCAAACCGAGGAGGAGGGACAAGCCCTTGCCCCGCTCGAGGTCTGCTTGAGGTGATTTCTTGATTTCCATACTGTTTCTATATTTTTAATTGTTCAACTCTCGGGTCTACATCGCTACAAAAATACTAATTCTTTTGATTACTCCAAATACATCTCCCCTAATTTCTTTCTCTTCTCCTCTAGCTCCACCTCCAATCTTCGCCTCGGTCGATATTCAATATCCTCTCTCAGCGACATTGAATGATCGCCTTCGTAGGGTCGGTAGCTCTCTCGTCATCCCTCCCCTAGAGACAGCGGTCTTCGTCGGCCGACAGAGGCGGTGTCATGAGACACCTCTCGTCCCTGCCGTCTTGCCGTGCATGGCCCAGTAGTGCCTTGTAGGCCGACTGCTACGTAGCGTGTGTACCTCCCTCTCAGAAAGCCTAGGGTGAACGAGGCGTTACCCCTAGGGCGAATGCCCCGATCGTCCTAGGGGGTAAAATGCGTCAGCCCTAGGGCGTCGCGGAGAGGGGGTGTGGGGCGATTGGACAAGTTTTTGTATCTTTGCTTGATAATTTAGATTAAGTTTCAGGAGCAATATATGAGCGAAGAGATCAAAGACCTAGCCAATGGTGCCGACTATTCGGCCAGTAGTATTCAGGTGCTTGAGGGGCTAGAGGCTGTACGCAAACGCCCTGCCATGTACATCGGTGATATTGGCGAGAAGGGTCTGCATCACCTCGTCTATGAGGTCGTGGACAACTCTATTGACGAAGCCCTAGCTGGCTTCTGTACCGATATACAAGTAGTCATCGGTGAGGACAACTCGATAGAGGTGCGCGACGATGGGCGCGGTATCCCCGTAGATATACACGAGAAGGAGGGCAAGAGTGCTCTCGAGGTAGTGCTTACGGTGCTACACGCAGGGGGTAAGTTTGACAAAGGCTCGTACAAGGTGTCTGGTGGTCTGCACGGTGTGGGGGTGAGCTGTGTCAATGCGCTCTCTACCTATCTGCGAGCCGAGGTGCATCGCGAGGGGCAGGTGTACGAGATGGAGTTCGCCTGTGGGGTCCCTACGAGCGAGCTACGCGTCATCGGTACGACCGACCGCACGGGGACGACTATCTTCTTCAGGCCCGATACGTCTATCTTCATCACGGGCGAGTACAAGTTTGAGATCCTCTCCAACCGCCTCCGTGAGCTCGCCTACCTCAATGCTGGCATTCGCCTAACGCTGACCGATAGGCGTGAGGTGCTCCCCGATGGCTCGTACCGCAGTGAGACGTACTACAGCGAGGAGGGACTGAAGGAGTTCGTCAAGCATATCAACAAGAGCAAGGAAGCCCTCATCGGCGATGTGATCCACATCGTTACCGAGAAGCAAGGCATCCCCGTGGAGGTGGCCATGACGTACAACTCCTCCTACACAGAGAACGTCTACAGCTACGTCAACAACATCAATACGATCGAGGGCGGTACGCACCTAGCTGGCTTTCGTCGAGGCTTGACGCGTACGCTCAAGAAGTACGCGACCGACATCAAGGCCCTCGAGAAGGCCAAGGTAGAGATCACGGGCGACGACTTTCGCGAGGGTCTGACGGCCGTGATCAGCATCAAGGTAGCAGAGCCACAGTTTGAGGGGCAGACCAAGACCAAGCTCGGCAACAACGAGGTGATCGGTGCCGTAGATATGGCCGTGAGCGAAGCCCTAGAGATCTACCTCGAGGAGCACCCCAAGGAGGCCAAGACCATCGTGGACAAGGTGGTGCTCGCCGCTATGGCGCGCCAGGCAGCACGCAAGGCTCGCGAACAGGTGCAGCGCAAGTCGCCTCTATCGGGTGGTGGGCTCCCTGGCAAGCTGGCCGACTGCTCGAGCCGCGACCCACAGGTGAGCGAACTCTTCCTCGTGGAGGGCGACTCGGCCGGTGGTACGGCCAAGCAGGGCCGTGCACGCGAGTATCAGGCTATCCTGCCCCTGCGTGGCAAGATACTCAATGTAGAGAAAGCCATGCAGCACAAGGTGCTCGAGAGCGAAGAGATACGCAACATCTACACCGCCCTAGGCGTAACGATAGGCACCGAGGAGGATAGCATGGCACTCAACCTCTCCAAGCTCCGCTATCACAAGGTAGTGATCATGACCGATGCCGACGTGGATGGTAGCCATATCGCCACGCTCATCCTGACGTTCTTCTTCCGCAATATGCGTAGCCTCATCGAGCAGGGCTACGTCTACGTGGCTACTCCACCGCTCTACCTGTGCTCGCGTGGCAAGGTGCAGGAGTACTGCTGGAACGATCAGCAGCGCCTGGCCTTCATCGCTCGAGTGGCCGATGGCGATGAGTCGAAGGTCAAGGTACAGCGCTACAAGGGTCTCGGTGAGATGAATGCCGAGCAGCTCTGGGAGACGACCATGAACCCCGACAACCGCACCCTCAAGCGCATTACGATAGAGAACGCGGCCGAGGCCGATGCTATCTTCTCGATGCTCATGGGCGACGAGGTAGGGCCACGACGTGAGTTCATCGAGGCCAATGCCACCTATGCTCGCATCGATGCCTAACGAATAAAGCTCCATAGCGTATGGGAAACAGCGATCTATCGCAGGCGATGCGTAGCCTGCACCAAGAGATAGACCGTAGCCTAGGGAGAGGTCTGGCCAAGGCCTCTCCCTCTGCTTGTGGTCGCCCCCGTGTGGGTATCACGGCTCACCACACCGACCTAGGCTCGTGCCTAGCCCTAGCCTACTCCGATGCCGTAGCTCGTGCTGGTGGTATCCCACTGCTGATACCCATCACAGACGACCTCGGTGTACTGCTCGATAGTCTGCGCTCTGTCGATGCCCTACTGCTCTCGGGTGGTGCCGACCTCAATCCGCTCTACATGGACGAGGAGCCCGTGCGTGGCCTCGGGCGCGTATCGCCCGAGCGCGATGCCTACGAGCTACGGCTCATACGCCTAGCACACCGCCTCTCTATGCCCATGCTGGGGATCTGCCGTGGGCATCAGATACTAGGGGTGTCGTACGGCTCTACGCTCTTTCAGGACGTCGTCTCGCAGTACACCGTAGAGGGTGCTATCGACCACGAGCCTAGCATGCCCAAGACCATCCCTCACCACCGAGTAGGCATCACCGATCGCCGTTGTCGTCTTGTGGATATCCTCGATGTAGAGGAGGGCGAGGAGGTGTGGGTCAATAGCCTGCATCATCAGGCCCTCAGGGAGGTGCATCTACCCTTCGTGGAGGTGGCGATAGCCTCCGACGGCATCAATGAGGCTATCGATGCCTTCCCCGAGCTCGACATCCTAGCCGTGCAGTGGCATCCCGAGCAGCTCGTGGCAGGAGGCGATGCTCGCCAGCTGCGCCTCTTTGAGCATCTTGTAGAGCGTGCACGCCTCTATCGCCGTGCTCGTGCCTTTCATACCGCCCACATCACGCTCGACTCCCACACCGATACGCCCATGTTCTTCGCTCCCGACTACGACCTCGGCTCCAGCCCCAAGACGCGTGTCGATATTACCAAGATGGAGCTCGGGCAGATAGATGCTAGCGTCATGGTAGCCTACCTCCCGCAGGGCGAGCTGACCGACGAGGCACACCGCGAGGCACTGACCCTAGCCGAGGACAAGCTCCGCGAGCTACATCGTCAGGTGGAGGCTTACCCGCATCGGGCTACGATAGCGCGTACGGCAGACGAGGTAGCCATGGCCAAGGCTCGAGGGCTCAGGGCCATACTCCCTGCTATAGAGAATGGCTATGCTATAGGGCGCGACCTCTCGCGCATACAAGCCCTACACGAGCAGTATGGCATCATCTACATCACACTGTGCCACAATGGCGACAACGCCCTCTGCGACTCTGCTCGCCGTAGCGAGCGTACCCATGGTGGGCTGAGTACCCTAGGCCGAGAGGCTGTAGCCGAGATGAATAGGCTGGGCATCGTGATAGACCTAAGCCATGCAGGCGAAGAGACCGTGCGCGATGTCCTAGAGCTGAGTAGCCAGCCTGTGGTAGCGAGCCACTCCTCGGCACGTAGCCTCTGCGACCACGCCCGCAACCTCAGCGACGACCAGATACGTGCCATAGCTCGCCGTGGTGGCGTAGTGCAGGTCTGTCTCTATGCCGGCTTCATCAATAGCGATGAGGGTGCTGCCTCCTATCTCGATGCTGTCGATCATATCGAGCACATCATACGTGTGGCAGGTATCGACCACGTAGGTATAGGCTCCGACCTCGATGGCGATGGCGAGCTCATCGGCCTACGCACGAGCCAAGACCTCATACGTATCACTATCGAGCTCCTGCGCCGTGGCTACGACGAGGACGACCTGCGTGCCATCTGGGGGGGCAACTTCTTGCGCGTCTTGCACTACTGCCAGAGCCACGCCACAGCACGCCCTTAGCTACGCCTCTAGAAGGCTCTCTGTGGCGAATACAGACTGGGTGGTTGTGGTGTCGGATATTATTCGTACCTTTGCACCGCTAAAATTATCAATATAGTGCTAGGAGTGCGCTAGCAGCTCGGTGATAAACGGCTCGCGATGAGCCTACGGCAGGCAAGGTCGGTGTCCAAAAGGCCCTGCCAGGCCACGAGACCAAGGCGCGCTTCGTCTATCAAACAATTAAAAAGAAACAAAACAAGAAATGGACACTTTAAGCTACAAGACCGTTTCTGCAAACAAGGCAACTGTCAGCAAAGGCTGGGTGGTTGTAGATGCCGAGGGGCAGTCGCTTGGTCGCCTATGCGCCAAGGTGGCTAAGCTCCTGCGTGGCAAGTACAAGCCCAACTTTACGCCACACGTTGACTGCGGTGACAACGTCATCGTCATCAATGCAGATAAGGTAGTCCTCACTGGTAAGAAGTGGGACGACCGTGTTTACCTCAAGTTCTCTGGCTACCCTGGTGGTCAGCGTGCGTTTAGCCCACGCTTCCTACAGGCCAAGGGTAGCGATCGCCTCTTCCGCAAGGTAGTCAAGGGTATGCTCCCCAAGAACCGTCTTGGCGACAAGCTCCTAGGCAATCTCTTCGTGTACGATGGCTCAGAGCACAAGCATGAGGCTCAGCAACCCAAGTTCGTAGACATTAACACGCTCAAGTAAGATTTAGGACAATGGAACTTATCAATGCTATTGGCCGTCGTAAGGCCGCCGTTGCTCGCGTGTATGTCAAGCTCGGCTCGGGTAAGATCACGATCAACAAGCGTGATATCGCTACTTACTTCCCCTCGTCTATCCTACAGTACATCGTGCGTCAGCCTCTAGCCAAGCTAGATGCTGTAGAGAAGTACGACATCAACATCAACCTCAAGGGTGGTGGCTTCAAGGGTCAGAGCGAAGCTGCTCGTCTAGCTGTAGCACGCGCACTCGTGAAGATCAACCCCGAGGACAAGGCAGCTCTTCGTAGCGAAGGCTTCATGACCCGCGACTCACGCACCGTAGAGCGTAAGAAGCCAGGTCAGCCCAAGGCTCGCAAGCGCTTCCAGTTCAGTAAGCGTTAATATTCTGTCCCGCTGGATAGATTGTTATTCGCGTTTAGTATCTAAATCGGACGGATTACCAGCTCTCTGGTACTACCGCACGGTTGCAAGTATTCAATACAAACAGAACGTAAACGAAACAGTATTATGTCTAGAGTTTCATTCGAACAACTCCTAGAGGCAGGGGCGCACTTTGGCCACCTAACGCGCAAGTGGAACCCTGCAATGGCTCCATACATCTTCATGGAGCGCAACGATATTCATATTATCGACCTGCACAAGACAGTTGCCAAGGTAGACGAAGCAACCGAGATCGCCAAGCAGATGGCTAAGGCTGGCAAGAAGATCCTCTTCGTAGCCACCAAGAAGCAAATCAAGGCCTCTGTGGGCGAGCTCGCCAAGAGCGTTGGTATGCCTTATGTAACGGAGCGTTGGCCAGGTGGTATGCTCACCAACTTCCCCACGATCCGCAAGGCCGTCAAGAAGATGACCCTCATCGACAAGATGACCAACGATGGTACATTTGATAATCTCTCCAAGCGCGAGAAGCTCCAGATCACGCGTCAGCGTGCCAAGCTAGAGACGACGCTCGGCTCTATCGCCGATATGAACCGTCTGCCCTCGGCACTCTTCGTCGTAGACGTGATGAAGGAGCACATCGCCGTAGCTGAGGCTACTCGCCTCGGTATCCCCGTGTTTGCTATTGTGGACACCAATAGCGACCCCAACGACGTTGACTACGTCATCCCCGCCAACGACGACTCTACCAACGCCGTAGAGCTCATCCTCTCTGCCGTATGCTCGGGTATCGCCGAGGGTCTGCAGGAGCGCAAGGCCGAGGGCAAGAGCGACGACAGCGAAGCTGGTGAAGAAGAGCCACGCCGCATCCGCCGCGGCCGTAGCGGTGCACGCCGTGAGCGTAGCTCGCGTAGCGAAGCCACCTCGGTAGAGGCTCTCGACGAGGAATAGTACTAACCAAGAAAGAAGGAATAATACAATAATGGCTGTATCAATCCAAGACATCGCCAAGCTCCGCAAGCTAACCGGTGCTGGTATGATGGACGTGAAGAAGGCCCTCGAAGAAGCTGCAGGCGACTTCGACAAGGCCATCGAGCTACTCCGCAAGCGTGGTCAGGCTCTCGCTGCCAAGCGTAGCGACCGCGACGCCGAGGAGGGCTGTGTACGCGCTGCACACGCTGGCGACTTCGCCGTGGTAGTGGGCATCAAGTGCGAAACAGACTTCGTGGCCAAGGGCGCAGAGTTCATCGCCCTGACCGATGCTGTACTCGCTATCGCTCTCGAGAAGCGCGGTGCTAGCAAGGAAGAGATCCTCGCGGCTCCTATGGCCGACGGACGTTCGGTGCAGGAGCACATCACTGAGCGCAGTGGTGTGTCGGGCGAGAAGATGGAGCTCGGCATCTACGAGTTCGTCAAGGGTGCTGCTACGTGGGCATACATCCACCCAGGCAACCTCATCGCTACTATCGTGGCCTTCAACGAGCCTCTCGAAGACCAGATGGCCAAGAACGTAGCTATGCAGATCACGGCTATGAACCCCGTGGCTGTAACCGAAGCCGAAGTGCCCGAGCAGATCAAGGAGCGCGAGCTCAACCTAGCTCGTGAGAAGGCTCGCGAAGCTGGCAAGCCCGAGAACCTCATCGAGAACATCGCTCAGGGTGCTCTCAAGAAGTACTACAAGGACTTCACCCTGCTCGATCAGCTCTTCTTCATCGACAACAAGCTCTCCGTAGGTCAGTATCTACAGACGGCTAGCAAGACGCTGACGGCTACGGCTTTCTACCGCGCTTCACTGGTGGCAGAATAATTTAGTTGAAATCTCCAAACAAGTATATCAAGCATATGAAGCAAGGTATTCATCCCGAGAACTATCGTCCTGTGGTGTTCAAGGATATGTCCAACGATGACGTATTCATCACCCGCTCGACGATGCCAGCCAAGGAGACTATCGTTATCGATGGCGTAGAGTATCCCCTGATCAAGGTGGAAATCTCTAGCACGTCGCACCCATTCTTCACGGGTAAGGCGAAGCTCGTCGATACTGCTGGTCGCGTGGACAAGTTCATGAGCCGCTACGGCAACCGCAAGAAGTAAATCGACCTCGCCCTCTGAGGCTAGGCTACGAGCCTTGCCAGGGGGCATTCTATAGGACATCGTCCACGAGGAGTCTGTGTACTCTCTCGTGGACGGTACCGTTTTGTGTGGAGGTGTTGTTTGTAGGGGGCAAATTGCCTACCTTTGGGCGTACAAGGCTATGTCCTTGACGTCAAATCAACATAACCAATAAAGCGATGAACCTAGTGAGACTACTGCTTGCCACCCTAGGCATAGTGTGCTTCGCCACCCATGGAGAGGCTCAGCAGGGGCGCAAGCCTGCCAAGCTCGACTACCCGAGCCTGATCAAGGCTATCGAACAGGCAGAGCGCAAAGACCTGCCACAGACCGTAGCCACACTTGCCGATAGCATGCGCCGAGGTGCCGAGCGCGAGCAAGCCTTTGTCCCCCTAATGCTAGGGACCTATAGCTACTACGAGGGGCTAGAGGATATCAACGATGAGGCGAGCGATAGCCTCTTCCTCGACCTCCACCGCCTTAGCAAGCTCTCGTGGCTCAAGCCTCACGAGCGTGTCGTCCTAGCCACGATGCGTTTCGAGGCCTATGAGGACAGAAGGGGCGACGTCCACCCCAACGACGAGGTCGCTGGTCTGCGCGACTCTATCATGCCCTCTCGCTGGGGCGATGCGCAGTATGCCTCCATGGCACTCTCTCTGCTGGATCAGATATTCGCCGACCCTACGGCTCTAGCGGTAGATGGGCGTCCCTATGAGAAGCTCCTGAATTACAGCAAATGGTCGGACTCTACGCCCCAGTCGCATTCGCTCATGCGCTACATAGTGCGCTCTATGGCTAGTGTGAGAACTCGTGATCCCGAGCTTCATGCGCGTATCAGAGACGGCCTTATGCGCTATCGAGCCAGCACCGACAAGCCTCTCGAGCACCTCCTCGTAGACGCCAGCCTAGTATCCGATTTCCAGCCTCGAGACGTCTCCCGACACCAGCTCTTAGCGGAGGTCGTGGAGCGATACCGCACGCTCCCCGAGGTCTGCCAGTATGTGCCTGAGGTGGTAGGCTACTGGGAGGCAGCCCTAGGCTGGCGCAAAGCCTTAGATCAGCTCGACTACTACATCAAGGCCTATGGCGAGCATCCTGTGGTCAATGCCAAGAGCCTTACCAATGCCAAGCGCCAGCTACTGCGCCCCTCGCTCTCTACGACAGACACGACCAACTACTACATCCTAGGGCGTCGCCAAGAGCTGATACACCTACGAAGTCGCCTAATCTCTAGCGTGCATGTACAGGTCTATCGTGTGCCTAGTGTCATCGATGTAGATCAGATATGGGTGCCTCAGGAGGGGGTCAAGCCCCTGCGAGAGCTGACGTGGGAGGTGCCTCTCGACGACCTACAGGCCATCGACACCCTCCGTATCCCCATCGACTTCCCCACCACGGGACAGTACTATATTCGCTTGAGCGGACAGCCTCACAGGCTCGCTATCAAGGGCGATGCAGACTGCCGTCAGCACCTCTCCCGCATGGTGTCCGATCACTTGGCCTTCGCTGTGCGTACGGGTGGCGACCGCGTACAGCAGTATTGGGTCAATGCTCTTACTGGTCAGCCCTTGGCAGGGCGTAGCATCAAGGTATCCAAGACCTCTTGGCAGGACAACAAGCCCGAGACGACGACACAGCAGCTCAAGACAAGTACTCAGGGCGACATCACCCTGCATCAGGGGGCAGACCTAGGACGCTACATAGTGCAGACGCAGATACTCGATACTCAAGACCCTCTGACGACCAAGATGCGCTGGGGGCATAGCTACGGGAGCGAACCTCGCCTCACCGAAGACCTCGCTCTACTCACGACCGATCGTGGAGCCTATCAGCCTGGGCAGCAGGTGCACTTCTACGGCATTGCCTACCGCATAGGTCGTCATGCCGAGCAGGCACAGGTGCTGGCCGAGCAGGCATTGAACCTCGAGCTCCGTACGCCCGACTATAGTGTGGCGCTAGACACAGTCATCAAGACCGACCGACAGGGGCGGTTTGTCTATCAGTACACCCTCCCCACAGAGGGTCAGCTCGGGCGGTATACCGCCTTGGTGGCACCTGAGGAGGGCACGGCTGCCTTTAGGATGGCTCACTATACGTTCAATGTGGCCGAATACAAGCGTCCACAGTTTGAGGTGTTGGTCGAGGCGCCCAAGCATACGCCTAGTATCGGGGACAGTATAGAGCTCGGTATCTTGGTGCGTGAGCTGAGCGGTGCGCCACTAGCTGGTGTCAGCCTCTCCTGCGAGGTCGGCCTTTATCAGTACCGAGGCTGGCAGTCGCAGGATCGTAGCTATGAGGTACGCCTCACTACCGATGCCCAGGGGCGCGCCAAGCTACCCATCAGCCTCAAGCCCATAGAGCAGGTGTCTCGAGAGCCCCTCCTCGCCATGAGATGCTCTGTTCAGGCGGTGGCTACATCATCTACGGGCGAGGTGCAGAGAGGCCGGTATCGGTTCTTGGCTGGCGAAGCTCTCAAGGCAATCGGCCTAGAGCTACCCACCTTCGTCGATCGTAGTGCTCAGCACCACACGATGCGCTTCACTGCCGAGAGCCACGGGGGGGGGACACGTGCCGACAGCGTACGCTACGAGATACGCTACGGCACGGCGCTAGTAGCCTCGGGTACCGACCTTGTGGGGCGCGAGCTAGAGCTAGGCGACTGGGTGCGTACAGCGCGCTCAGGGGCATACACGATAGCCTACGAGGCTCTCCCTGCGACACGTCAGGTCAGGGGCGAGCGTCGCATATGGCTCTACGATCCTCGCGATCGGTCTATCGATATGGGCGAGCTACCACTGGCACTCTTCTCGCCCGATAGTACCTATAGCCCCCATCGCCAGCCTCGTGTACTGTGGTCGGCAGGGGCTCAGGAGAGCCATGTCTTCTACCACGTCGTTGGCGATACGCAGGTACTTGCCTCGGGGCTGATGCGTGGGCGTAGAGGACTCCTACAGGAGCTCTCCCTACCACGCATACCCGATGAGGTGGAGACGCTGGAGGTACGCCTCCATACCGTGCGCGACAGCCGTCTCTACAGCGAGCAGATTACTCTGAGACGTGAGCAGCCCGACAAGGCACTCGAGCTACGCTGGTCGACGTTTCGCAATCGTCTCCGTGCGGGCACCCAAGAGACATGGAGGCTCAAGGTACTACACCGCGGACAGCCCATCAGCACCTCAGTAGCTAGCTGGATGTACGATGCCGCTGTGGATGCCATATCGCCCCTAGATATGCACGTGCCTCAGAGACGTATCTATACGCCTATCAAGGAGCTGGCTGTGGCACCCCTCTCGACAGACCGCTTAGCGCCCGACCTACGTCGTCGTAGTCCATTTGCTTGGAGCAGGAGCGACTATACCGATCCTCGAGACAACCGCCTAAACCTCTATGAGGTCAGTGAGATGGCTGATACGCCCTTCATGTATCGTATCAAGAGGGCGCAGGGAGCTAGCCGTAGGGGAGGGACGACCATAGCAGAGGACGCTGCATTAGACGAAATGGTCTATGGTCTTGGCGGATCCCCTGGAGCTGCCAAGATGATGGTGGTAGGAGCCTCTCAACTTCAGGTGCTATCCGAGAGTGAAGCCTCCTCCATGCTGTCGGAAGTAGTGGTACGGGAGTCGGCGCCCAACGTGCGTCGCAACTTTAGGGAGCTAGCCTACTTCTACCCTCGCCTAGAGAGCGATGCCTCGGGCGAGGCGGTGTGGTCGTTTGACCTCCCCGAGACGCTCACTCGCTGGCGCGTAGAGGTGCTGGCACATACCCCACAGATGGACTATGGGCGGCGTACCGACTACGTGGAGAGCTATCGCGAGCTACAGGTAGTGCCCTACCTGCCCCGCTTCATGCGCCTAGGCGACAAGACCACGATCACTAGCTCGGTACGCAACCTGAGTGAAGCCCGACAGGCAGGCGATCTGCAGCTAGAGCTCTTTGACCTAGGGAGTGATAGCGTCCTGCTGCGCATGGCTCAGCCCTTCGCCCTAGAGGCTCAGCAGACGGCATCGTTTGCCTTCGAGGTAGAGCCTCCTAGGCTCGATAGCATAGGGGTGCGCTTCGTGGCTCAGACAGCCGAGTTTAGCGATGGCGAACAGCACGCTCTACCAGTGCTCCCCGATACCGAGGAGACGGTACGTAGCCTCGCCTTTACGCTCACACAGGCTGGTCTGCATCGCCTCGACCTCTCACCCCTCTTCCCCTCTACGGGCTACCGCCCCGAGGCAGGCACGCTCACCATTCAGCTCGAGAGCAACCCCCTCTATTTGGCTCTACTTGCCCTGCCCGACCTAGCTCGTGAAGACGAGCACGATGCGATCAGCCTCGCCTCATCGATCTACAGCCTACGTCTGGCGCACTACTTATCCAGCACTCCAGGCCTCATCGAGTGGGTGCGTCAGCGTGCCCATGATGTGGGCAAGGGGCTACGTGCCGATCGTGATGCCGTGCTGATAGACAAGAGTGCTCACACCCCCTGGCAACGCCACCTCGAGGCAGAGCGCGAGGCCACACGTCTACAGGCACTCTTGCTCCTGCTAGAGCGCGATCACGAGGAGGCCGAGGCACGCCTCGTCAAGCGTCTAGCGGAGCTACAGAGCGGTAGGGGGCATATCGCATGGTTTGCAGGTATGCAGGGTAGCAGATACCTCACCCACCACGTCCTGCGCCTGCTGGTACGTAGCCAGAGCCTAGTGCCCTATGCCCAGGCTACGGCGACGGCATCGCTACAGCGACGTGCCTGGGAGGCTGTAGAGGCTAGTATCAATGAGGAGATCGCTAGAACCAAAGAGTACGAAGCCAAGACCAAGAGACAGACGACAGGCATCTCAAGCCTTGCCCTCGACTACCTCTACCTGCGTGTCCTCGACCAGCGCACATCGCCCAAGGAGGCATACGCCTTCCTCGAGCCACGCCTGCGCAAGACGGTACACAGCCTATCGCTCGAAGACAAGGCCCTAGCTACACGTATCTATGCTCAGAGCCACCCCACGATAGCACAGACGCTCCTACAGTCGCTCCGTGAGCACCTCACGTATGGAGAGGAGGGGGCGTACTTCTACTACGACTGGTCGCGTCGCTACTGGTGGTCTACGCGCTCGTACTCCACACAGGTGCATGCGCTAGAGGCTTTCGTGGCTCTGATGCCCAGTGACGACCGCACCATCGTGGGCATGCAGCAGTGGATCCTAGCGCAGAAGCGTGGGGTGCGCTGGGAGAGTCCTGTGGCTACTGTCGAGGCTATCTATGCCCTGACGCTGGGCAAGGCGCGAGCGCAGATGATACAGACGACTACTACGCAGGCGCGTCTACTAAGCCATGGAGGCAAGCAGGTCGAGTGGCAGGGCACACGCCAAGGCTTCACGACCTCCTTCGGGCGCACCGACTATCCCGAGGCTCTAGAGCTAACCCCCTCGACCGATGCACAGGTGTGGAGTGCCGCTAGTGCACGCTACGAGCTTCCTATCGCGGAGCAGACGGCCTCTGGTCGCCAGCTACGAGCTGAGCGCCGATACTTTGTACGGCGTATGGTGGGCACGGAGTCCAAGCTCTTCCCTGTCGTCGAGGGGCAGCAGCTCCACAAGGGCGATCGTCTCGTCACACAGCTGTATATACAGCTAGAGCGCGACCTCGACTTCGTGCGCCTCAGTGATCCTCGCCTAGGCTGTGCCGAGCCTGTGGAGTCGACCGCACGCTATATGTGGGGAGGGGGCACGAGCTACTACGTCGAGCCTCGCCATAGCGAGACGCGCTTCTACTTCGACTATCTCAGCCGTGGCGAATACCGCCTCGAGTACGAGCAGTCGATCGTGCGCAGTGGGGTCTTCCAGGCTCCATCGGCTCATCTACAGAGTGTCTATGCCCCTGAGTACATAGCTACGACGGGCTTTGGTGGGCGTATCTCCGTAGCCCCATAGCTATTCCTCTCTCCCTATAGGCGAACGCCCCATGCAATGCTAGTGCATGGGGCGTTCGCCTTTTCTTGCTCGTTGGGGCTGGAGGGAGGGGATATTTACCCTAGGGGAGCCTTGTTTTTGCTCTAGGGCGAACGCCTCGTCTGCCCTAGGGCAAACGAGGCGTTCGCCCTAGGCTTTTTGTGCTTGCTGTCTAGTTGTTTTGTTATGAGGGTGTTGTGATTTTATTTGAGGGGTGCTCTCTTTGGGCTGTCGATGGGCTGGAGGTCGAGGCTCAGGATGCGGAGGTTGAGGCGAATTGTGTGGGGATTGGATAGGGATTATATAGTTGTTTTTGCGTATCTTTGCGGACGATAAATAAAGGTGTAATATAAATTTAGAAAAGAAGACAGTAGTTTTATGCTGAATCCAGTTCGCAAAAGCATCACCCTGCCCGATGGTCGTGAGATCGTGATCGAGACAGGCAAGCTAGCCAAGCAGGCCGATGGTGCTGTAACCGTTACGATGGGTAACACAATGCTGCTCGCCACCGTGTGTGCAGCCAAGGACGCCAACCCTGGTGTCGACTTCATGCCTCTACAGGTAGAGTACAAGGAGAAATTCTCTGCTATAGGTCGCTTCCCTGGTGGCTTCACGCGCCGCGAGGGCAAGGCCTCTGACTACGAAATATTGACGTGTCGTCTCGTGGACCGCGCTCTGCGTCCACTCTTCCCCGACGACTACCACGCCGAGGTCTTCGTGAATGTGATCCTCTTCTCGAGCGACGGCGTAGATATACCCGATGCCCTAGCCGGTCTGGCAGCTAGCGCAGCCCTCGCGGTATCGGACATCCCATTCAATGGCCCTATCAGCGAGGTGCGTGTAGCACGTATCGATGGGCAATTTGTCATCAACCCTACCTTCGAACAGCTGGCGCGTGCCGACATCGATATGATGGTAGGTGCTACGCTCGACAACATCATGATGGTAGAGGGCGAGATGCAGGAGGTGCAGGAGAGTGAGATGCTCGAGGCTATCAAGGTGGCCCACGAGGCTATCAAGGTGCAGTGTCAGGCTCAGCTAGAGCTTAGTGCTGCTGTAGGCAAGCTCGAGAAGCGTACCTACTGCCACGAGGAGAACGACGAGGCCCTACGCCAGGACGTTAAGGACAAGTGCTACGCCAAGGCCTATGCCGTGGCCACCTCGGGCACCGACAAGCATGCTCGCGCTGCGGCCTTCGAGGCTATCGTGGAGGAGTACAAGTCGGCCCTTACCGAGGAGGAGCTCGAGGCCAAGGGTGCCATGATAGCTCGCTACTACCACGATGTGGAGAAGGAGGCTATGCGCCGTGCTATCCTCGATGAGGGCAAGCGCCTCGATGGCCGCAAGACGACGGAGATCCGCCCTATCTGGATCGAGACCGACTACATCCCTGGTCCTCATGGTGCTGCAGTATTCACCCGTGGCGAGACGCAGTCGCTCACGACCGTAACGCTCGGTACCAAGAGCGATGAGAAGCTCGTGGACGATGTGCTCAACTATACCAAGGAGCGTTTCCTCCTGCACTACAACTTCCCCCCCTTCTCTACCGGTGAGGCCCGTCCACAGCGTGGCGTAGGCCGTCGTGAGATAGGACATGGCAACCTCGCCCACCGCGCCCTCAAGCGTGTACTGCCTCAGGACTACCCCTACGTAATCCGTATCATCAGCGACATCCTCGAGTCCAATGGTTCGTCATCTATGGCTACCGTGTGCGCTGGTACACTCGCTCTGCGCGATGCTGGTGTGGCCATCACGGCCCCTGTGTCGGGTATCGCTATGGGACTCATCAGCGAAAACAAGGGGCAGAACTATGCCATCCTCTCAGACATCCTCGGTGACGAAGATCACCTCGGCGATATGGACTTCAAGGTAACAGGTACGGCCAAGGGTATCACTGCTACGCAGATGGACATCAAGGTCGATGGCCTCAGCTATGAGATCCTCGAGAACGCTCTCGCTCAGGCACGCGAAGGTCGTCTGCACATCCTAGGCAAGATGCTCGAGGCACAGCCCGAGGTGCGCCCCGACTTCAAGCCTCATGCGCCTCGTATCGAGACGCTCCGAGTGGCCAAGGAGTTCATCGGTGCTATCATTGGCCCTGGTGGCAAGATCATCCAGGGTATGCAGGAGAAGAGCGGTGCTGGTATCAACATCGAGGAAGTCGATGGCGTGGGTATCGTGGAGATCAGTGCCAACAACAAGGCTGCTATCGATGCCGCCCTCAGCATGATCCGTGCTATCGTGGCGATGCCCGAGGTCGGCGAGGTCTATCAGGGCAAGATAAGCTCTGTGATGCCCTATGGTTGCTTCGTGGAGTTTCTACCAGGCAAGGACGGTCTACTGCATATCAGCGAGATCGACTGGAAGCGTTTTGACACGATCGAGGAGACAGGGCTCCAGCAGGGCGATCCTATCGAGGTGAAGCTCATCGACATCGATGAGAAGAGCGGTAAGCTCAAGCTCAGCCGTCGTGCCCTCCTCCCCAAGCCCGAGGGCTACAAGGAGCCCGAGCGTCGTCCTCGCCCCGAGCGTGGCGAGCGTCGTGAGCGTCGCTAGCCCCTCTCTCCCCAAGCACAATCATAGCCCCAGAGCCTCACCGAGGCTCTGGGGCTATTGGATTAGTAGGCATATGCTAGCGAAGGTCGCTCATACATGGGTAGTGCTCTGCTCCATCGCTTGGGGTGGAGGGAGAGGAGGCGATAGGCGTTAGATGTTCAACATCTTGGCTCTAGCTCTGTGGCGAGTATGTGAGGCGGAGTGAGATGTTTTACGTATATTTGCGTTGAGGGTGCGCTACTGGGAGGATCTCCTGTGTAGGCACCTCATTATATTCTATTGTAATACGACTAAACCTGTAAACGAAATGAAGCGATTGTGTATTATTACAGCCCGAGGTGGCTCCAAGGGCTTACCCGACAAGAACATGCTGATGGCAGACGGCAAGCCTCTGCTTGCCTATACTATCGAGGCTGCACTCGGTGCGAACGTGTTTCATACCATAGTGTTGACGACCGACTCCGAGGAGTACATCGAGCTCCTCTTGCACTACCCGATAGTCTTTCATCGTCGACCCGATCACTTGGCTACCGACAGGTCGAGCACGTTCTATGCGATAGAGGATGTACTCCTACAGCCACAGTTTCGAGGCTTTGACTACTTCGTGCAGTTCCAGCCAACGACTCCTCTGCGCACAGCACAGCATACGATAGAGGTGTGCCGAGCTTTCGAGGCCAACTTCGATAGGTGCGACTTCATGGCCTCCGTGACGCAGGCACACAAGCCCACCGTCCTTACTCGAGAGATAGGTGAGGATCGTATGCTCACGCACTTCGATATAGACTACTCGGGGTATGCACGACAGAACTATCCGCCCGAGTATTCTCCCAACGGGGTATTCTATCTCGCCAAGCCCGATGCCTACCTCGAGCAGAAGCATTTCTATGGGCCTCGCTCTATGGCGTACTACATGGACAAGTCTGTCTCGATCGACATCGACGACAGAGACGACTTCGAGCACTTCTATTTCATCACCCAGCAACGCAAGCGAGAGTCGCTCCTACTGGCACAGACTAGGCGCGAGATCAGGCTCAAGGAGGCCTATTGGGCTCAGGAGGCAGA
>JBHACB010000069.1:0-22572 GCA_041854325.1 Porphyromonas sp. | reverse complement strand
GGCAACCCGATCAAATACACGGTATTCGACCGAGGAACCGTCTTTCTGCCTGGAGCCGATACGGCTGGAGCTAGCGGCCACCGCAATACTTGGCGTGTAGCCTATAGCATAGAGCCGATCAGAGAGTGGTTGTTTGAGCAGCGTAAATAGCATATTTTAGACCCAATGGAGTCGATTAAGCAGATATTCCGCATAGGCTATGGGCCTAGTAGTAGCCACACGATGGGGCCAGTGCGTGCCGCCGAGATGTTCGCACGGCGATGCCCCGATGCGGCATGGTATCAGGTATCGCTCTATGGGAGCCTAGCTGCTACTGGCCGTGGGCATATGACCGATGTGGGGCTACTGCGTGTTCTGGAGCCTGTCGCTCCTACTACGATAGAGTGGTTTCCCGACATCGAGTTGCCATTTCATCCCAATGGTATGAAGTTCGATGGCTACGACAGCGAGGGACATCTCATCGACACCTTCACCGTGTACAGTATCGGTGGTGGTACCCTAGCCAACGAGGGCTTCAACGAACAGAAAATCAAGGAAGTCTACCCCGAGAACAAGATGCGCGACATCATGCGCGTCCTCGCTCGCTCGGGTATGACCTACTGGGAGTATGTAGCGCAGTATGAAGACCCCGATATATGGGACTTTCTCGCGGAGGTGTGGGACGTGATGCAGGCCGCTGTGGAGGCTGGGCTAGAGGCCGAGGGTATACTGCCTGGAGGGCTCGGGCTAAGGCGCAAGGCAGCCACCTACCTCGTCAAGGCCAATGGCTACGGATCGGTCAGCATCAAGAACAGAGGGCTCGTCTATGCCTACGCCCTGGCGGTGAGCGAGCACAATGCCTCGGGAGGGCGTGTCGTGACAGCCCCCACATGTGGTAGCTGTGGCATCATACCCGCAGTGCTGTATCACCTACAGCGCACACGCGAGTTTTCGCACACGCGTATCCTGCGCGCTTTGGCTACGGCAGGGCTCTTTGGCAACGTAGTGCGTACCAACGCCGCCATATCGGGGGCGGAGGTCGGCTGTCAGGGCGAGGTGGGCGTGGCCTGTGCTATGGGGGCAGCAGCCGCATGCCAGCTCTTCGGGGGCTCCAATCTCCAGATCGAGTACTCGGCCGAGATGGGGCTCGAGCATCACCTTGGCCTTACCTGCGACCCCGTGTGCGGCCTAGTGCAGATACCCTGCATCGAGCGCAATGCTTTCGCTGCGGCTCGTGCCCTCGATGCCAATACTTTCGGCACGTTTAGCGACGGACAGCACCGTGTGAGCTTCGACCAGGTCGTCGAGGTGATGCGCAAGACGGGCAAGGATCTCCCGAGCCTCTACCGCGAGACCTCTACTGGAGGCCTTGCGACAGCCTACAACGACGAGGAGGCTCGCCTCTTCTAGCTCGTAAGCTATCCCTATCATCCCCCCCAACGCCTACCGCTATGCGAACAGTTTGCTTCCCTACACGCTGGCTACTTGCCCTGCTGATAGCCCTCACAGGTGGGCTATCGCTAGAGGCACAGGAAGAAGACCTGAGCCCCGATACGATCATCCTGCCTACCGTGTGGGTCCAGGCCAAGAGCCCAGTGCATCCGCTCACGCCCGAGGAGCGTCGAGCCTACTGGCGGCGTGTACGCGACGTCAAGAAGACACTCCCCTATGCCAAGTACGTAGCTACCACTATCATCGAGACCTACGAGTACATCGAGACGCTCCCCGAGGACGAGCAGCGTGCTCATATCAAGCGAGTAGAGCGCGACCTCAAGGCCGACATGGAGCCCAAGATGCGTCAGCTCACCCTGAGCCAAGGGAAGGTGCTCATCAAGCTTATCAACCGCCAGAGTGGCTCTACGGGCTATGAGCTGGTGAAGGCCTTCCTCGGGGGATGGAAGGCTTGGTGGTGGAACCAATTTGCCAAGTTTACTGGAGCCAATCTCAAGAGCGACTACCGCCCCCAAGACGACCCCGATGATGCCCTCACTGAGCGTATCGTGCGCCTCGTGGAGGTCGGCTTCCTCTAGTTTCCCCTCACGTGCCTAGCGTTTTCCTCTCCCCCCCCCTCTTCCTCTCTCCCACCTAGTATCTCCCTGCTCTCCTCACGCCCAAATGACTCTCCCGAGTCTCGATGTAGCCACTCCAGCCTAGAATTGACCCAGGTATTGCCAGTTCCAAAATAATGCTTACCTTTGCATTCGGAAAGAAGGACAAACCACTCGTCCCTTTCCATGGAGAGATGGCAGAGTGGTCGATTGCAGCGGTCTTGAAAACCGCCGTACTGAGAGGTACCGGGGGTTCGAATCCCTCTCTCTCCGCAACTAAGGGTGTAAATCAGCAAGCTATGCGATTTACACCCTTTTCTACACCCAAAAATCAAAAGAGATACAAAAGTTACACCCAAGGCGAATAGGCTTGGGTGTAACTCTTCTTGCATGCGACTTCAGTTTGAATGTATCTCAGTCTTTTAGACTACACGTTTTTGTGCTAGCCAGATAGTATGCTCTCTAGATATTGCATTTTCTGCATCTAGAACAAAACGGGAAAAGCTTTCCTCAGAGCTAATGGTATCAAAAGATTGTGAGATAATGTTTAACTCATCAGTGGCTATAGAATAGGCTTGAGCAAGGTCGTTGTGCCGCTTTATCTGCGTCCAGGTTATTAAAACTGAGGCAATAGAAGAGGTGAGTTCCATAATACCATGACTAATCACAGGAGAGGTAAAGAGAGCGACAGTAGAGAGGAAAGCTACAGCCTGAAAAAAGCATATAGCAACTGTCCATTCCTTGTATTTTTTCTTATTGTAGGACGCTTTATCTGCATACCACTTCTGTTGTACCTCGATTCGCTTCTGTTTATACAAGAGCCGCCGATCGCTTAGCGAACTATTGCGATGCATATCCATCACTTTAGTCACAAGGGGTAGCTGGAGCGTTCCTGGTTCAATCTGTTGTTTTACATTCTTGAAGGCATCAGAGACTTCCGTACACCTTTTTATAAAAAGGTCTTTAGATCGGGCGTTGTCTTCAAATAGTTCTGAACGGCAGATGTATCGCCATGTTAGAGTTTTAATAGATTCGGCGAAAGCCCTTCCTTGATACCATTCTGCCTCGTAGTTTACACATGCAAGTATCCCGACGCAAAAGAAGCTAATGAGGAGGCATAGGCTTGCGAGAATATAACAGCCATTCTGAATCCACTCCTGTTCAAGTTCCCATATAGTGGAAGGTAGTGTGATGATGGATGGTAGCACTAAAGTGACTAACATCACCTTAGTTACACAAAGATGGCGAGATTGAGCTCCTAAAGAAACGCTATCACTGCCAATGAAGTAGCTAGGATAATCGTTTGTTTCCATGTCCTAATAGTTGCATTATGGGCGTACTTTAACCTTAGATGCAATCGGAGCAGAACGCTTCTCGAAAGCCATATTGATGTAGTACTCTGGATTCTTGCAAAAATCTTCCCACTTTACGAGCACGCAGTATCTGTCATCTTCAGTCCAAGCACATTTGCCGTTTGGTAGGTAATAGTTATAAGAAAATTCTCGGATTACTGTGGAATCATTTATCTGAACGATATTGTGGCTATTTTTACAAATTGAACATACTTGCATTCCTCTGTAGATGTTGTCATACATCTGAGGAAGAACAACACCAAGTATTCCATTTCTCGTATTATTTGAACCATTATAAAGAGATGCCTGTAATTCTCGTTTAATGAAGCGTTGTTGATTGTAGCCCAAATTTTCATGAGAATATTCTCCGATAAGAAATATCGTAACTGTCGAATCTGACAGATAGTCTTCACGAATCTTTCTCATAATGTAATCCTCATCTTCAGAATTGATAGGATCATCGAGAGACTTATCTATCATATCAACATTTAGATCCTTCTGGATGCACTCTTTGTAGTGTTCATCCTCTGTCTTAAATGAAATAAAGCATTTATGTGCCATGCTATTGTTGGAGTTGTTTATATTGAGCACTAGAGAGGGAATGTTAAGAAAGACCATCTCCATGTATTTATATCCATTACAAAGATATAAACTTATATTGAATAAAAGCAGGGCTGACGCACTAAAAGCTGAGCGCTGTTATTTGCTCTAGGGTATTGCGACTAAGCTTCTTCTGTAGGCGAGGGATTGACAGTCCAGTCTTCTCCCTTAAGTGTATCAAGATAAAGAGGTTAATCTTTATGATAACATCCATTATCTGAGGGACATTCCCGAGCCTTTTATGCGAAGCATCCTGCCCCAGATACACATCCAAACAATGATGTAGATTGTTCTCAATAGCCCAATGCGAGCGTATGGCTTGCCGCAAACGCTCCAGGTCGCTTATTGAGGAGATGTAATACACGGTCTCTTCCGAGGCTTTTCCCTTCTTCTTGTCCTCGCGCCTACGGGATACTCGCAGAACCGACTTTAAGCCCTCCCAGCGCTCCAATATCGGATTACTCTCAAGCGAAAGAGGCTCTGCAATAAGCTCATACACACGTATCTCGATACGACCATGCGACAGCTCTGTGTGCTCGTGGCGCTCTATATGCTGCTGAAAGATAGGCGCAAATAGACTCTCAATCTCCTGCAAGCTATGCTTTTGATTATTCTTGACACAGAGGACATAATCTCCGCCCTTGCGCTTTATCTGCTCGGCAATATCCGTCTGCGTCCCGATGGCATCGATGCTCACAAGCGTATCGCTTAGGTCCAACTGCTCCAAGAGGAGCTTTATCCCATTGATTTCGTTGCTCTTACTATCAAGGTAAACCTGTGCTACGCTCGCCATTTCCGCAGGGTTGTAGGCTGATACAACGTGTGCAGAATGCTCAAAATCAAGCTTTTTTACGCCTCGCATTGTCTTACCATCGAGGCACAGATGTTTCTCATCCCCAATCGGGAGGAAGCTCATCAGCCAAGTGCGGTAAGCCTTCTCGAAATGCTCTGGGTCTAAGAGACTAACAACTCGATTTAATGTATCGTGTGCGGGCAGAGCGTAGTCTGTGGTATCGCCCGAAAGACTGCGATAAATGGCCTTAATGCTGTCTTCCCAGTCTTCGGCGTAGTCCTCTATCTCGTACCAAGAGCGACAGCCAGACATCGTGGAGCTAAAGATGATAAGTAGAATATAATCAAGAGGATAGACGGTCTTCTTATCTCTACGTGGATCCGAGACCAGGCGAAGGCTATTGAGTAGTTGGGCGTACATATGAATACTATTATTATGAGGCTTTTATACTTAGCGTTTGTTTTATGGCTACAAAGCTAATAACTTTTAGTGCGTCAGCCCTGGTGTCTGGCCGTTGGGCTAGGGCTACCGCATCAAAACGTAAGTATCTTGGGGTATGAGTTCATTAGATTACCCATCAGAGCTAGAAGACCCACGGGTAGAGGGTCGTTGCAAGCATAAGCTGAGTGATATATTAGTTCTCGCCCTGACGAGCACTGGAGCGGGCGATAGCCTAGGGGAAGCCACTGGGGCTACTTCTTCTTCAGTGGGTAGCGCGAGGGCTCGTTGAGGAAGTGTGAGAGTGCCCCCTCGAAGTAGATCATTAGAGGGGAGGCATCGCAGTTGTAGATGTATACCTTGACTGCAGGGATAGCCTCCTTCATCCAACTCTCGGTACGCGCGTGGAAAGTAACCTCATAGTACTTTTCTCCCTTTTTGGCTTTCTCGACATACCCATCAGCCAGAGGCCCATCTTTTTTAAATACATCTGCTTCCACAGAGATGCGCTCCCAGCGCCAGTTGGTATAGTAATCCTTGTACTCAGGGCGAGCATAGACCTCCTTGGCGATGGCGATGAGGTGCTCATTGCGCTCCTTCTCAGGCATCTCCGAGAGTAGGCGGTGTCTAGTGCTCTTCTGCGCTTCGAGGGCAGGAGCAACCGACAGCAGGAGCAGAGCCAGCAGGACGGCTCGGCGCAGTGGTGAGGGGATGGCAGTTCGCATCATATTATATGGTGTATTAGGTGGCTACGATAGCAAGGGGGGCGGTCTGGAAGGGGGCTGAGGAGGGCGAAGCGAGGCATTTCTGCTTGCTTGCGAGTCGTTGATCCCAAAGAGACGAACAAAACGGCGATCATGCAAGGCCTTGGTACTTCGCTCGTCGACCCCACCCGCCCCATCCCCTAGATAGGGCGAACGCCTATCTAGGGGCTGTTTAGCGGGCGATAGCCCTAGGGGAAGCCACTGGGGGCTATTTCTTCTTCAGCGGGTAGCGCGAGGGCTCGTTGAGGAAGTGTGAGAGTTCCCCCTCGAAATAGATCATTAGAGGGGAGGCATCGCAGTTGTAGATGTATACTCTGACTGCAGGGATAGCCTCCTTCATCCAACTCTCGGTACGCGCATGGAAAATGACCTTATAGTACTTTTCTCCCTTCTTGGCTTTCTCGACATACCCATCAGCTAGAGGCCCATCTTTTGTAAATACGTTTTCTCCCACAGAGATGCGCTCCCAGCGCCAGTTGGTATAGTAATCCTTGTACTCAGGGCGAGCATAGACCTCCTTGGCGATGGCGATGAGGTGCTCATTGCGCTCCTTCTCGGGCATCTCCGAGAGTAGGCGGTGTCTAGTGCTCTTCTGCGCTTCGAGGGCAGGAGCAACCGACAGCAGGAGCAGAACAAAAAATACTACTCCACGCATAATCTTATTTCTTAACACTTGTTCCATAACTTATCTTTATTATCAAGGGATGTAGATGTACGGAATCATGGGGGTTGTTGGGTCGGTATAGGAGCCTGCATGAAGAATCCCCTCCACCTCAATGAGCCCTGTCCCATAGTCATAAGCAACGACAATTACTCCGTGATCTCGCGCAAAGGTTGAGTCTGGACGCGATAATCCAACGGGGCGACCATATCCTTTAAGGATATGCCTTGTTGGGGGATGAATATGTATAAGACAGAGAGGAACCGCCCCTTCAGGTACCTGAACGCTCGCATCGCTATTTGCCTTTGGGGAGGAATCTCCTATATAAAAGCGCAGTGCTTCCCCGGGCTTAGCCGAGGCACTTGTCAAAGTCTTTCCCATATAAAGCTTAGAGCCTTTCAAATAGACCCAAGCTCCCTTTTCTATGACACCTTTGGCTGTTGATTCCTTATTTGTGTCAGCGATCATCTTCTCAATTCGTTCCTTCAGTGCTGGCGTTTTCAGCGCATCTTGCACTATCTTCTTCTGCTCTTCCTTCGTTGGCTTCTTGGGAGTTGGAGGCCGGGTGCCACCGCCTCCGCCACCACCGTATCCAGGGCCGACGTCACCGCCTCCGCCTCCGCCACCGCCACCTGAGAAGGGGCCGCTGTCGATGTGGTCGATCTGTGGGACAGGCGAGTCGAAACAAACAACATCGAACACCTTGTAGCCTACACAGGTAGCCTCGCCATTCTCTACAGTGCCGTACGAATGCCAAGAGACAATAGTTCTGCAGTCGCGGCTATCGAGACCTGAAGATCGCAAGCCCTCTGATTGGCGCGGGTATCTGTAGCGAGCTTGGAGCTGTCCATCGACATAGACATAGATGTACTGACGATGGCCATCTAGAGTGTAGAGCTCCACTTCGCCATCAAATGCCTCGGGGACAGGGCTGTCTATCCTATCAAGGCTCAGCCCTTGCTTTAGAAATGACAGACTAGGGATGAGATACATGAAGTAGTTATGCGCCTGCTCTGCTCCACGCTCTCTGAGCTGGATTAGATAAGCACGGCTCACATCGCCACCACGCATCTGAAGGATTGTCTCATCGACGCCATCGGCAACACAGCCTTGCATAACCGACGCTTGAAGAGGGACCAAGGTAAGGCTACCTCCATTCGCTAGGGCAAGGTCTCGCGCCCTAGCCCAGAGGGGCTCTATACCTTGAAAAGACAGGGTAGAGGTGACAGCCTCAGCATCTGACGATCTCAGAGAGCCTCTCTGATAGTCGATTTCAAAGGCTTGCCGTAGACTGGCAACCGAGGTGTTTGTCGGGTGCTCCCCTTGTGCCTCGGGGGGTAGGATTTCGTCATTCTGCTTGTGGCAAGAGAGTATGCCTACAGCGATGACGAATGCAATCAAAGGATGTAACTTTAATCTCATATTCGTTTATCTCTACTTGAGTGAAACAATCATAGGACAACTCTAGCTATCATCTATGCCATCAAAGATAAAAATTAGATTTCATTCTAGCAAATATTACATCTATACTCCACCAAAAGATCGCCATATACACGAACATCCTAGTAACCTCGGAGAGGGTGCGACGGCCTTTTGAGAAAGACTTCACTCGAGAGCCCGAAGGAAGCCTAATAAGGGACACCGAGGCGATCCGTAGTGGGCAGTTTTTTCGGGCTACGTCAGGGCTTCGAGGCGTCCCGATGGGGAGGGTATCATGATAGGGAGGGGGGGAGAGCAGCAAATGGCTAGGCTGAAGGGGTCGTTCGGCCTAGGGCAAAAAAGAGTACTCCCTAGGGCTCGCTGTGGCGAGCCCTAGGGAGCAGAGCATGTAGGGGATAGCTTGGGGGCTAGAGGACGTTGGCCATGAGGAACTTGCCCAGCTGTTCGGCAGGCACGCCACGACGCTCGGCGTAGTCGGCTACCTGCTCATCACTGATCTTGCCGATAGAGAAGTACTTCGACTCGGGGTGGGCGAAGATCAGTCCGCTGACCGACGCATTGGGATACATCACCCCGTTCTCGGTGAGTGAGAGGCCGATCTCGGTAGAGCCAAGCAGGTCTTGCAGGGCGAAGTTGGCCGACTGGTCGGGGATCGACGGATAGCCTATAGCAGGGCGGATGCCTCGATAGCGCAAGGCAAACAGCTCCTCGATGCTCAGCTCCTCGCTCTGCTCGTAGCCCCAGTAGTGCAGGCGCACCTGCCGGTGGAGCCACTCGGTGGTAGCCTCGGCGAGGCGGTCGAGGAGTGACTTCATCAGTAGCGACGTGTATTCATCGCCCTCGTCGCCATAGAGGTCGTGCAGGTAGGCCTGCTCATGGCCTGCCGTTACGGCGAAGGCGCCTACGTAGTCGGCCACACCACTCTGGCGTGGAGCTACGAAGTCGGTGAGGCAGAGGCAGAGCCCCGTAGCAGGGGTGTCCTGCGTACGTAGCATGGGCAGGGGGTGCTCGTCTACGTAGAGCGTATCGCCCTGACTATAGGCAGGGTATAGGCCTACGATGGCCTTGAGGTGCTGGCTACCGCGCTCGAGCATTAGGGCGAGCATCTGGCGCGCATCATCGTAGAGCCTAGAGGCCTCGAGGGCACTCGTCTGCTCCTCGGCAGGGTAGCTGGCGAGCCACTGTGCTCGGCAATGGGGGCATGCGTCTGTATCGGAGAGTGAGGCGTACCTAGCAGAGATATTCCAGGCGTAGAAGAAGAACTTCCAATTGATGTACGGGATGACCTCCTCGAGCCTAATATCCTCTATCAACGTGCGCCCTAGCACCTTGGGGCGAGGAGGTGTGTAGGCACCCCAGTCGATCCGTAGACCTCGAGCACGCGCCTCGGCTAGGGGTAGGAGGGTCTTGGGAGCCTTGTGCTCGGCATTGAGGCGCAGGGTGGCGTATTCGTCGCGCACCTGAGCTAGGAAGTCGGCTCGCGTATGGGTATTGAGCAGGCTAGCCGCTACGGCAGGGAGCTGAGAGGCATCCTTGGTATAGATGACTCCACCACCACGGTACATAGGCTCTATCTTGAGGGCTGTGTGTAGCTTGGAGGTAGTAGCACCTCCGATCAGTAGTGGGATGGTAAGGCCAGCCTTGCTCATCTGATCGGCCACGATAGCCATCTCCTCGAGCGAGGGGGTGATGAGCCCGCTCAGCCCCACGAGGTCGGGCTGATGCTCACGTATCGTCGCGATGATGCGCTCGGGGGGCACCATGACGCCGAGGTCGATGACCTCATAGTTGTTGCAGGCGAGGATCACGCCCACTATATTCTTGCCGATGTCGTGCACATCGCCCTTGACGGTGGCTAGCACTATCTTGCCAGCACTCTGTCGCTGTGCACCTGTCGCCTGCTCGGCCTCGATGATAGGCTGTAGGATGCCTACGGCCTTCTTCATAGTGCGAGCCGCCTTGACGACCTGGGGGAGAAACATCTTGCCCGAGCCGAAGAGGTCGCCGACGCGGTTCATCCCGTCCATGAGTGGCTTGTCGATGATGTCGAGGGCACGGGGGTAGAGCCGGAGAGCCTCGGCGAGGTCTTCGTCGAGATGCTCACCGATCCCCTTGACTAGGGCATGGGCTAGGCGCTCTGCCACTGGTAGCATACGCCACTCCTCGGTCTTGGCCTCGTGTGTAGTCTGCGCCTCGTGTGTAGAGCTACGAGCGTAGTCGATGAGACGCTCGGTGGCATCCTCGGCCCTATCGAAGAGCACATCCTCGATGAGCGTCAGCAGGTCGCTAGGTATCTCCTCATAGAGCACCGACTGCGAGGGATTGACGATACCCATATCCATGCCTGCAGCGATGGCGTGGTAGAGGAAGGCCGCGTGCATAGCCTCGCGAACGTAATTGTTGCCTCGGAAAGAGAAGGAGAGATTGCTCACCCCACCGCTGACACGTGCCCCTGGTAGATGAGCCTTGATCCATCGAGTGGCCTCGATGAAGTCGATAGCATAGCGTCGGTGCTCCTCTATACCGGTAGCTATGGCTAGGACGTTGGGGTCGAAGATGATGTCCTGTGGATCGAAACCATCGTGCACGAGCAGGTCGTAAGCCCTACGGCAGATCTGCACACGCCTATCGAAGGTATCGGCCTGCCCAGCCTCATCAAAAGCCATGACGATGACGGCAGCACCATATCGACGCACCAGGCGTGCATGGCGTAGGAACTCGGCTTCGCCAGCCTTGAGCGATATAGAGTTGACTATAGCCTTGCCCTGCGTACAGCGTAGACCAGCCTCCAGCACCTCCCACTTGGATGAGTCTATCATCAAGGGCACACGTGCTATATCGGGGTCGGAGGCCAAGAGGTTGATGAAGCGTGTCATCTCCCGAACACCATCGAGCAGGCCATCGTCCATATTGATATCTAGCACCTGAGCCCCGTCCTCTACCTGCCCTCGAGCTATGTCGAGGGCCTCCTCGTAGCTCCCCTCGTTGATGAGGCGCAGGAACCTGCGCGAGCCTGCTACGTTGCACCGCTCGCCGATATTGAGGAAGTTGATAGCAGGCGTTACCTCCAGTAGCTCCAGCCCCGATAGGCATAGGTGCTGTGGGCGTGGGGCTATAGCGTGGGGCGTAGCCTGTGCCACGAGCTCTACGTAGCGAGCTATGTGCTCGGGCGTAGTGCCACAGCACCCACCGATGATATTGACAAGCCCCTCATCGAGGTACTCTCGTATCTGCTCGGCTAGTCGCTCGGGTGTCTCATCGTACTGCCCCAAGACGTTGGGCAGGCCTGCATTGGGGTAGGCACTGATATAGTACGGAGCTATGCGTCCTAGCTCACGGACGTAGGGCTTCATGTCCGATGCTCCGAAGGAACAATTGACCCCCACCGACAGCACATCGGCATGGGCGATAGAGGCGACGAAGGCACCGATGGTCTGCCCCGATAGGGTACGGCCAGCCTTGTCGGTGATCGTTACCGAGAGCATGATAGGCGTATGCTTGCCTAGGTGCTGGGCGACCTCCTGAGCAGCGAAGAGGGCCGCCTTGGCATTGAGCGTGTCGAAGATCGTCTCTATGAGCAAGAGGTCTACCCCACCCTCTACCAAGGCCTCTATCTGCTCGTAGTAGGCACAGCGCAGATCCTCGAAAGAGACAGCCCGATACATCGGGTTCTCTACATCGGGACTCATCGAGGCCGTCTTGTTGGTAGGGCCTACGGCACCAGCCACGTAGCGAGGCTTGTCGGGTGTCGAGTACTCGTCGGCCACGGCACGCGCCAGGCGGGCGGCCTCGAGGTTGATCTCTCTAACGAAGGTCTGCATCCCGTAGTCGAGCATAGAGATGCTCGTGGCATTGAACGTATTGGTCTCGATGATGTCGGCCCCTGCAGCGAGGTAGTCGCGGTGTATCTGCTTGATAATATCGGGGCGTGTGAGGGTGAGCAGGTCGTTGTTGCCACGCTGCGAGTGCTCTACAGAGGCAAAGCGGGTGCCACGATAGTCCTCCTCACTGAGGTGGTGGCGCTGTATCATCGTACCCATAGCCCCATCGAGGATGAGGATGCGGGAGGCGAGCTGTCGGGTTATCGTCATCTAGTATATCGCTATAGTGGTGAGAGTATGAGGGGAAGGCGTAGCCCTAGCCCTCGGGAGGGAAGCCGACTACGGCCCCTAGGCTGTGTACGATGCGTCGGGCGGTCTCGCCCTTGTTCATCGTATAGAGGTGGATGTGGTTCACTCCGTTGGCGATGAGGTCGATGATCTGATTGCACGTATAGTTGATCATAGCCGTCTCGAAGGCCTCGGGGTGATACTTGAACTTGTCCGCTATCGCTATGAAAGGCGCAGGGTAGCTACTCCCCGAGAGCTTGGCTACGGTCTTGATCTGGTGGTAGGTCGAGATCGGCATGATGCCCGCTATGATAGGGATATCTACACCGGCATCGCGCAGGCGGTACATGAAGTTGTAGAAGATGTTGTTGTCAAAGAACATCTGTGAGGTAAGGAAGTCGGCCCCCATCTCTTGCTTGAGGCGAAGGTACGAAATATCCTCCTTCTTGTCGTCGCTCTCGATATGCCCCTCGGGGTAGCAGGCAGCACCTACGCAGAAGTTGCCGTACTCCTTAATGAACTCTATGAGGTCGCTAGCGTGAGCGAAGTCGTGCTGGCGCAGATGCTCGCGCTCGGGGAGGAGATCGCCACGCAGGGCGAGGATGTTGTTGATACCATTGGCCTTGAGGTCGTCGAGCACAGAGGCTGCATCCTCACGGCTCAGAGTGGAGCCTGTGAGGTGCGCTAGAGCCGTTATGCCGAGGTCGCGCTGTACGGCCGAGGCCACTCGTACGGTATTGTGTGTAGCTCCGCCCGATGCTCCATAGGTGATAGAGAAGAAGGAGGGGTTGAGCCTTGAGGCTATCTGCGTAGCCTCGAGTACCGAGTCGAAGGGGGTGTCGCGCTTGGGCGGAAAGAATTCGAAGGACAGGTGCACCTTGTCCTCTTTGAGTATCTCGCTGATCTTCATTGTCGATGTCTTCGTTTGTAGACACGCCCGAGACTACACGCCGATAGGGGTCGGCAGGTAGCCTCGGGGCATCGTCGAGGTGAGAGGTGCTAGAGCTTGTCGAGGGCCTGTGCTAGGTCGGCCTTGAGGTCGTCCACGTGCTCTACACCGATAGAGAGGCGGATAGTGCCAGGGAAGATGTCCTGCTCGAGTAGCTCCTCGGCACTCAGCTGGGAGTGTGTCGTCGTGGCTGGATGTATCACGAGCGACTTCATATCTGCCACGTTGGCTAGGAGCGAGAAGATTTGTAGGCTATCGATGAAGCGGTGAGCAGCAGCCGTATCTCCATCGATCTCGATAGTGAAGATAGAGCCACCGCCAGCGGGGAAGTACCTCTTGTACACCTCGTGGTCGGGGTGCTCGGGCAGAGAGGGGTGATTGACCTTCTTCACCTTGGGCTGAGCCTTGAGCCACTTGACGATCTCTAGGGCGTTGTACACATGACGCTCCACACGTAGCGAGAGCGTCTCTACGCCCTGTAGGAGGAGGAAGGAGTTGAAGGGGCTGATAGCAGCACCCGTATCACGCAGTAGCACCGTGCGGATACGAATGATGTACGAGAGGGCTCCAGCCACATCCACGAACCGAATGCCATGGTAGCCAGGCTCGGGCTCGGTGAACTGTGGGAACTTGTCCGAGGCTGCCCAGTCGAAGCGACCAGCATCGACGATGATACCGCCTAGTGAGGTGCCATGACCCCCTAGGAACTTCGTCGCCGAATGCACCACTATATCGGCTCCGTGCTCGATAGGACGGATGAGGTAGGGTGTACCGAAGGTGTTGTCGATGATCAGAGGGAGGCCATGAGCGTGTGCTATGTCGGCGACAGCCTTGATGTCGATGACGTTGGAGTTGGGGTTGCCAAAGGTCTCGATGAAGATCGCCTTGGTATTGGGCTGGATAGCCCGCTCAAAGTTGCCTAGATCGGCAGGATCGACAAACGTAGTCGTAACGCCCGAGAGGGGGAGGGTATGCGCCAGCAAGTTGTACGTACCACCATAGATCGTCTTGGCCGACACGATATGGTCGCCCACACGCGTGATATTCTGAAAAGCATAGGTGAGAGCAGCAGCACCCGAGGCGAGGGCAAGGGCGGCAGCACCGCCTTCGAGGGCAGCCACACGCTGCTCTAGGACGCTTTGGGTGGGGTTCATCAGACGGCCATATATATTGCCTGGCTCTGCTAGGCTGAAGCGCGCCTGTGCCTGAGCCGAGTCGCGGAAGACATAGGATGTAGTCTGATATATGGGTACTGCACGGGCGTCTGTGGCCAAGTCGGGCTGTTCCTGACCGACATGCAGCTGTAGAGTCTCGAAGTGTAGCTTGTTCGTCTCTGTCATCTTACTTTTCGTTTATGGGTTACTAATACACTATTACAATCAACACAAAGGTATAAATAATATCAATATGCACAAATATAGCGTCAATAAAAGTCTTTTTGATACATACACCGCCATTATATCAGCATTATCGCTACACTCACCTAGGGTAGTGGTAGCATCTTGGGGGCATATCGCCCTACCCTACCTAGAGGTGTAGCTCTAGGGTAGACCCGAAGGTTAGGCTAGGGCGACGGTAGAGGTGGCGCGCCCCATCGCTATCGTAGAGGGGACGCAGGCGGTGGTAGTGCAGGCCGTACTGCATATCTAGGCTCACAGCACAGCGGTTGCCTATATAGAGGCGTGGGCCTAGGTGTAGCGAGAGGTGGGGCATCTGCCTGCGCTCTAGCCCTACGGAGAGGGCCGTATCCCAGCTTAGCCAGCCACTGACGAGCCTCCACTCGCGCCCCCAGCCCAGCTGCAGCATGGCGGCACGCTCGTAGAGGCTACGCCGAGGAGCCTGTGGGCTAGGATCGGCTACCCGTAGGTGGCGTAGCACGAGCTGATATGAGCCGAAGGCGAAGTAGCCCCTAGTATCATAACGCCAACGAAAGCCCAAACCAGTATAACGTGCTACCAAATGAGGTGAGAAGCCCACACGCCACGGCAGGGAGACATACAGCCCCTCGTCGTGCATATCGGGTATCTGCGCACGCTCGTAGCGACCTCGCCGATGTATGCGGTCGCTCAGCCAGTAGCCCAGCTCGGCCGAGAGAATGCCGACGAAGGCCCCTGCCGTAACGTCGCCCAGCCAGTGCCTATTGTTGAGCATACGCCCTAGGCCTACACCTGTGGCCGCCCCATAGCCTAGAGCCGAGAGTAGCGGATACCGCTCGCCATACTCTAGGTGGAGCATCGTAGCCGAGGCAAAGGCCATGGCGGTGTGCCCCGAGGGAAATGAGTTGCGTGCACTACCATCGGGGCGTTCGATACGGCTCAGTGTCTTGGTCAGCGTAACGACAGACATCATAATGCCTGCCGAGAGGGCATCGGCAGTAGCGAGCTCGAGTGTCGATAGGCTACGCCCCTGCACGCCTGCGAGGTGCATCGCCCCCTGCACGGCTAGGGGGGCGAACTGGAGGAAGTCGTCGTAGCGTGAGTGAAACTGCGACAGATACTCGCTACGAGCTTGGGCTACGTTGTGATTGCTGATATTGTACGCCAGCGAGAGGCCTAGCATCGGTAGCGTGCGCGACAGGGTATGCGTCAGAGGGCTCTCGTAGGGGTAGCGATAGCGAGCCGAGGGCAAGGCTCGGGCAAGGCTATCACTCTGAGGCGTAGCGAGCTGAGCTGAGGTGGTGGAGACGGTAGCGCATACTAGGGAAGTGGAGAGGATAGATCTGATAATACAATGCAACATACGGATACGAAAGCTACCCTACGTCGGCAGGAGCAGTGAGCTATCGCCATAGCTCAGGAAGCGGAAGCCCTCATCGAGGGCATAGCGATAGATCCGTCGCCAGTCGGGGCCCACGAAGGCCGAGATGAGTAGTAGTAGCGTACTATTGGGTTGATGAAAGTTGGTAACCAGCCCCTGCACCATGGCAAACCGATAGCCAGGAGCTATGAGAATAGACGTCGGGAAGACAAGGCGCGAGAGCCCATGGTGCTCTGTATATACGAGGAGGGTCTCGAGGGCTTCTCTAGGCGTAGGCATAGCACCAGCCGTGTAGGGTGCCCACTGGGCTACGGCCAGCCTCGAGGGCTCGAGGTCGGGGTGCTCCAGCACGCTACGCCCTAGGTGGTAGAGGCTCTCGAGCGTGCGTACCGAGGTGGTGCCCACAGCTACGATAGGTGCTCCCTCCAGCACAGCCCTATGCAGACGCTCTAGGGTGCTACGCTCTAGGGCTATGAGCTCGCTATGCATCGCGTGCTCGCCGATGGTGGCACTCTTGACGGGGCGAAAAGTCCCTGCTCCCACATGTAGCGTTAGGTCGAGCGTCTCCACTCCCCTGCGCTCTAGGGCCTCAAAGACCTCGGGCGTGAAGTGTAGCCCTGCCGTGGGGGCTGCCACCGACCCCTCGGCTCTAGCATAGACCGTCTGATAGGTGCTCAGATCGCTCTGCTCGGTAGGCCTATTGAGGTAGGGCGGTATCGGGAGGGTTCCTAGAGCCTCGAGCATATCGCCAAAGGTGTAGGCATCGCTACTCCACGAGAAGCGCACTACATCGTGAGCCACGCGCTCGGCACATAGCTCTACGACCCGATCTGCTAGAGACAGCGTGTGGGTGAGCGTGGTACCTATGCGCCACCGGCGTGCATTGCCTGTGAGGCAGTGCCAGAGGCTAGTATGCCTATCGCCTAGGGCCTGCTCGTAGCTCGTACCCACGGGGTCGAGACAGAAGACCTCGATGACGGCTCCCGTAGGGCGAGCGAAGTGAAGGCGAGCACGGAGGACTCGCGAATTGTTGCGTACCAGCAGGCTACGCTCGGGGAGTAGAGCTGGCAGATCGGCAAAGGTGCGCTCGCCTATCGTACCCCTATCGTACACGAGCAGGCGCGAGGCATCTCGTCGCCCAAGCGGATACTTGGCGATACGCTCCTCGGGGAGCTCGTAGCTGTAGTCTTCGATACGGAGGTCTTGCACTTGTCTCATGCTACAAAGGTCGCAAAATACCCACAGACACACAACCCCACTGCTCTAGAGGGCGTGCTCCTGTAGATCCGCGGGCACCCTATCGGGGATATTACACCATCCCGATATCCGATCTGCACCCTATCAGGGACATTCATCAGGGGTAGCATAGAGAGGAGGGAGGACGAGGCACACGAGTCGATACCCTAGGGTGAACGCCCCGTTCGCCCTAGAGGAGAAAAATTGATGTCCTAGGGTGGACGGGGCGTTCACCCTAGGGCATCCTACGATAGCCGATAGAGCAGAGGGCAGCAGGGTGCTAGGTAGCCACTAGGTCTGTGGCATACACAGGGCACGTGGTGGAGCACCTAGGGCTCTCACCCCTCTCTACGCCCTCTGCCGAGAGCACAAAACGATGCGACGAGTGCCGTACTATGCCATAGTCTCGCTATCTTTGCATAAGCATTTACAAGCCATTGCAGATGAATAACCAAAGCAAACCCTTAGCTCCACAAGAGCTCGTTCGTAGGCACGATGATGCCATTCTGCTCGTAACGTTCGGTAGTACCTACCCAGGGCCTCACCGCACCTTCGCTCGCATCCGTGCATTCTTCGCCGAGCACTACCCCGATCGCGATATCTACATGGCCTTCACCTCGGGCATGTGCATGCGTCGCTGGTACGACAAGACTGGCGAGCAGTACTACCCTGCCGACCAATGGCTCGAGGCCATAGGGGCAGCAGGCTACAGACGTGTCAGCATACAGAGCCTGCACATCATACCGGGGCTCGAGTACTCGTTCATACGCGAGAGGTATCTGCCAGCCTTTGCCGAGAAGTATCCGCACATCCCCATAGCCGTAGGCCTGCCCCTGCTCTACGATGAGGCCGATATACGCCGTGTGGGGCGTATCCTCTACGAGGCCTTTGCCGATCGGCTATCGGCAGGCGAAGCCCTCGTGCTCATGGGGCATGGCAACAGCACCGACAAGTTCCCCGAGGCCAACGGCAAGTACGACGCCCTCAATGCCTACCTCCAGAGCCTCGACCCCAAGATAGTGATAGGCACGGTAGACTACGAAGCCATGCTCTACCACGATGTGGAGGCGCACCTCATGGAGCACTGTCCACCACCTACACGCCTCAACTTCCTCCCCCTAATGTCGGTAGCTGGCGACCACGCCCTCAACGATATGGTAGGCGAATGGGAGGATGACACCCCTCTCGAGGAGCAGAGCTGGCGCTGTCGCCTGCTCGATAGGGGCTTCGTGGCCGACCGCGACACCCACTGCCACCTGCACGGCCTAGGCGACTACGAGGCCATCTGCCAGGTGTGGCTCGACCACCTACGTGATGCCGAAACCAAATCCTTTGCATAGATATGAAAGCTAAGCTCTACTTCCTAGGCCTAGTAGCCCTCATTGGGCTACAGCCTGCGCACGCCATGCACATCATGGAGGGATACCTACCCCTCGAGTGGTGCGCCTTCTGGTACGCCGTGTCGCTCCCCTTCCTATACATCAGCTATAGGCATATCAGCAGGCTAGTGCGCCAAGACCCCCGACAGCGCATTACATTCGCCCTCAATACGGCCTTCGTCTTCATCCTCTCGGCTCTCAAGCTCCCCTCGGTAGCAGGGTCGAGTAGCCACCTCACGGGTACTACCCTAGGCACCCTAACCTCGGGCCCCATGTCCATGCCTCTAGTAGGGCTGGTGGTGCTCATCTTCCAGTCGCTCCTGCTGGCGCATGGAGGTATCAGCACCCTAGGGGCCAACGTCTTCTCCCTCGCTATAGCAGGTCCTCTCATGGCCTACGCTACCTACACTGCCTTACGACGCCTATCTCTGGGCACCAACCTAAGCATTGCCCTAGCCACCCTAGTCGGTAGCCTCTCGACCTACGTCGTTACGTCGCTACAGCTGGCTATGGTCTTCCCCGATGCAGTGGGCGGTATGTGGACGGCCTTCGGCAAGTTTGTGTCGATCTTCGCCGTTACGCAGATCCCCCTCTCGATACTTGAGGCCCTGCTCACCGTAGCTGTGATGCGCCTCATCACCCCCCTTGCCCTGCCCGAGGGGCCTGCCGTGCGGAGGTCGTCGGGAGCATCATCGCTATGGCTAGGCCTAGGGGCTGTGGTATGCCTAGCACTCCCCATCCTAGGAGGCTATGTGGACTTCGGTGCTGGCACCGATGATCAGGCGGGCGATATGGTCGCTCAGCTGAGCCCTAGCTACGAGCCTACTCCCTTCTTCTCGACCTTCGAGCCTAGCGAGGCTCTAGAGCCTTGGCTATTCGCCCTACAGGTGGCTCTCGGTATCGCCCTCTTCGTATGGGCCTACCGCGCTTTCGCTCGCCTTAGGGCTTCACGCTCCTAGAGGGCTACATACATAGCACGAGCGACCGGCCGTAGTGTCTCGAGGGGCACCACGGCTGGTCGCTCTTCTCATACACCCTCTTCACTGCGCCATATTGACACTTTTAAATGCCTAAAACGCACAAACACAGGACATTTTGTCAGACATATCGCCTTTGGCGACTGCTTTGCCCTCCCTTCGGTATATGAATGCAAATAAGTACACTATCAAATCGCAGGAGGCTCTACAGCAGGCTGTGGAGCTGACCCGTCGAGGCGGACAGCAGGCCATAGAGCCAGCACACCTCCTCGCTAGCTTGATGCAGGTAGAGGGTAGCCCTATGCGCTTCCTCTTGGCCAAGCTATCCATTGCCCCCGATCGGCTGGGGCAAGCACTACAGACCATGCTCTCGGCCCTGCCTCGTGTGCAGGGGGCAGAGCCCTACCTCAGCAATCAGCTGAGTGTCGTCCTCGCCAAGGCCGAAGACCTCGCCAGCGAGATGAAAGACGACTACGTGGCTATCGAACACCTCTTCCTCGCCCTGCTACTCGCCCCCTCGCCTGTGGCTACTATGCTCAAGAGCGACCTTGGTGCCAAAGAACAGGAGCTGCGCCTAGCCATTGCCGAGCTACGCGGGGGGAGTCGTGTACATAGCCAGTCGGCCGAGGAGCAGTACCAGTCGCTCGAGAAGTACGCCATCAACCTCTGCCAGAGGGCACGCGAAGGCAAGCTCGACCCCGTCATAGGGCGCGACGACGAGATACGCCGTGTGCTACAGATCCTATCAAGGCGCACCAAAAACAACCCTATCCTGATCGGTGAGCCTGGCGTGGGCAAGACAGCCATCGCCGAGGGACTAGCCTATCGTATAGTACGGGGCGATGTGCCCGACAACCTACGCTCCAAGCAGGTCTACTCGCTCGACATGGGCGCGCTGATAGCAGGGGCCAAGTACAAGGGCGAGTTTGAGGAGCGTCTCAAGAGTGTCGTCACCGAGGTGAGCCGTAGCGAGGGCGAGATCATTCTCTTCATCGACGAGATCCACACCCTAGTAGGTGCCGGCAAGGGCGAGGGTGCCATGGATGCTGCCAATATACTCAAGCCTGCACTGGCGCGTGGCGAGCTACGCTCGATAGGGGCTACGACACTCGATGAGTACCAGAAGTACTTCGAGAAGGATAAAGCCCTCGAGCGTCGCTTCCAGATGGTGATGATCGATGAGCCCGATGAGCTCAGCTCTATCTCCATACTCCGAGGGCTCAAGGAGAAGTACGAAAACCACCACAAGGTGCGCATCAAGGACGATGCCATCATCGCTGCCGTACGCCTCTCGGATAGGTACATCACCGATCGCTTCCTCCCCGACAAGGCTATCGACCTCATGGACGAGGCTGCCGCTCGCCTACGTATGCAGATGGACTCCCTCCCCGAAGACCTCGACGAGATAGGCCGACGCATCAAGCAGCTAGAGATAGAGCGCGAAGCCATACGCCGAGAGGACGACCAGCCCAAGCTCGAGGCCCTCAGCAAGGAGATAGCAGAGCTACGCGAGCAGGAGACAGGGCGACTAGCTAAGTGGCGTACCGAGCAGGAGCTCATCAATCGCATTCAGCAGGCCAAGATAGACCTCGAGCAGCTCAAGTACGAGGCCGAGCGAGCCGAGCATGCAGGCGACTACGGCCGCGTGGCAGAGATACGCTACGGCAAGCTACGCGACAAGGAGGCCGAGATGCACCAAGCCCAGCAGGAGCTCCGCGAGGCTCAGGGGACGGGAGCCCTAATCCGCGAGGAGGTGGAGGCCGAGGATATCGCCGAGATAGTATCGCGCTGGACGGGCATACCTGTCGGCAAGATGCTCCAAGGCGAGCGCGAGAAGCTACTCCACCTAGAGGCTGAGCTACACAAGCGTGTCGTAGGCCAAGAGCCTGCCATACATGCCGTAGCAGAGGCCGTGCGCCGTAGCCGTGCAGGGCTCCAAGACCCCAAGCGTCCTATCGGGTCGTTCATCTTCCTCGGGACTACGGGCGTGGGCAAGACCGAGCTAGCCAAGGCCCTTGCCGAGGTACTCTTCGACGACGAGACGATGCTCACACGTATCGATATGAGCGAGTATCAGGAGAAGTTTGCCGCCACACGCCTCATCGGTGCACCTCCTGGCTACGTCGGCTACGATGAGGGCGGTCAGCTTACCGAGGCTGTACGGCGCAAGCCCTACTCCGTCATCCTCTTCGACGAGATCGAGAAGGCGCACCCCGACGTCTTCAACATCCTCCTACAGGTACTCGACGATGGTCGCCTCACGGACAATAAGGGCCGTACGGTGAACTTCAAGAATACGATCATCATCATGACCAGCAACATGGGTAGCGACCTCATCCGCCAGCGTATGGCGGAGCGCACCCCTGCCAACGAGGAGGAGATCATCGAGCAGACCGCTAGCCAAGTGCTAGGTATGCTCAAGAGCGTCATGCGCCCCGAGTTTCTCAACCGTATTGACGAGACTATCGTCTTCACGCCTCTCAACGAGAGCGAGATCCTACAGATCGTGCGCCTACAGCTAGGTGCCACGGCACGCACCCTAGCCCATAATGGCATCGAGCTCAGCTATACCGATGCTCTCGTGGCGAAGCTAGCCGAGGAGGGCTTCGATCCCGAGTTTGGTGCTCGCCCCGTCAAGCGCGTCATACAGCGTCGCCTCTTGAGCGAGCTTAGCCGCAGCATCCTGCGTGGCGACGTCGCCTCCGGTGGCCGTATCCTCATGGATGTCGAGGGCGACACCTTCACCTTCCGCACGCTACCCAGCTAGTGCCTCCTCTCCCCATAGCACGAATTGCCCCTACAGCTCTGCACGGCAGGCTGTAGGGGCAATTTGCTATGGAGGGGAGGGTGAGGGAGGGTGAGGAGAAAGGAGGCAGGAGAAGAAAGAGGCAAGGGAAAGGGAGATCCAAAGAAGAAAGAGAGAGATGAGGGAGAGGAAGGAGAAAGATGAGGGCAAAGGAAAAGGCAAAGAAAGGACAAAAGAAAAGTGCTGTACATCACAGGGATGTACAGCACTCTATGGGTGAGATACGATATTGACGAAGTGTAGACGATCAGAGACCCTGTCCTTAACTACACAGAGACACAAAG
>JBHACB010000068.1:0-4226 GCA_041854325.1 Porphyromonas sp. | reverse complement strand
TCTTCCTGTTGTGCCATATCTTATAATCTTCTAGTTTGCTCTATTAAACGTACAAAAATACACAATTTATTCATACCCTCCGCAAGGCCGATCCTGCCTCTAGAGCTACCACCTCGTTACTACCTCAGAAACGCCGATACGATCGCTTTGTTGCCACATCGCCATAGGCGACAGAGTGTAGCGCACCCTAGGGGGCTAGAGTGCGCTACTGTGAGTGGGCCCATGCAGGGGCTAAAACTGGAAGTAGATGAATGGCTGTATCTCGGAGCTACGCACCTGTATGATAGCGAAGATAAGGAGCGTCAGGAGTAGGGCCTGCACCACGAAGGGAGAGCGGGCCAGCACACCCTGTACAGAGACGATACGTCGCTGACCCACGAAGTGCATGACGTAGCCTACGATCATGAGTACAAACACCGCCCGATAACCCTCGACAAACTGCCAAAAGACCTCGGGATGGAAGTTCGTCGCAATCTGTCGCATCACCTCGTGTGCCACCTCCATACTATCGGCACGGAAGTAAATCCACGCAAAGCAGACTAGATGAAACGTAATGATACGTCCCAGCCACCTGCGCCACAGGGGTAGCTCCATGCTCGATGCCTTGCTCGAGGGGAAGAGCTCACACCACAGCTTGTGTATAGCCAAGGCAACGCCATGTATAGCCCCCCAAAGGACGAAGCGCGTCGCTGCGCCATGCCACAGCCCCCCGAGGAGCATGGTGATGATGAGGTTGATGTAGGTGCGTAGCTTGCCCTTGCGGTTGCCTCCGAGCGGTATGTAGAGATAGTCGCGTAGCCAAGAGGAGAGGGAGATGTGCCAGCGCCTCCAAAACTCTGTGATACTGGCCGATTGGTAGGGAGAGTCGAAGTTGATATTGAAGCGGAAGCCCAGCAACAGGGCGATACCGATAGCCATGTCGGAGTAGCCCGAGAAGTCGCAGTATATCTGTAGGGCATAGCCGTACACACCAAGCAAATTCTCTAGCCCTGTGTAGAGGGTCGGCGCATCGAAGATACGATCGACGAAGTTGAGACTAATGTAGTCGGATATAATAGCTTTCTTGAAGAGACCGCTCATGATCAGTACCAGAGCCTCGGCATACTCTGCCTTGCCCAGATAGGGCGTCCGGTAGATCTGAGGGATGAAGTCCTTGGCGCGTACGATAGGCCCTGCGACCAGCTGAGGGAAGAAGGATACGTAGAAGATATAGTCGATCCATCGCCCTAGGGGCTTGACCTCTCCTCGGTAGATGTCGATGATATAGCTCATCGTCTGGAAGGTGTAGAATGAGATACCTACTGGTAGCACGATGTCCCACGCTGTCCACTCGGTGAGTACCCAGTCGGGCCTATTGAGGACGAGCCCTACCTCCTGTAGTAGCCCTACGAGCAGAGAGCCAAGGAAGTTGAAGTACTTGAAGTAGGAGAGTACCGCTAGGTTGATCACCATGCTTAGGCCGACGAGCATCCGACGCGAGGCTCTGTGCTCGCTACGGGCTAGGAAATGCCCGATGACGAAGTCGCTAGTGGCGGCTGCCAGCAGTAGTAGGACGAAGAGTCCACTACTCTTGTAGTAGAAGAAGAGCGAGAACGCCGTTACGTACACGATGCGTAGTAGGGTCGTGTGCCTGAGCATCATGTATATGGGGAGGAAGAGTAGGAAGAGCCAAAAGAACGTACCACTAGAGAAGATCATCGGCTCTGTGGGCTCGAAGCGTAGCACGTCTGCGATGCGCTCGAGATCTATCATGTCGAGTAGGTGCATAAGCGAACGAATGAGGTCTATGGCATGAGGTTAGGAATTGGCCCTAGGCGTGGAGGCTCGGAGCTGATCGACTAGGGTGTTAGCGATCATCTGCCCGAGCCTGCGATAGCCTGCCTGCGTGTAGTGCACCCTGTCGCTGTGCATCCAGCCCTGTCGTAGCCACTTGCTGGCCTCACTTTCGCTCCCGAAGGCGGTCGTTAGGTCGTAGCAGGCATAGCTCCTAGGGGCGGTCTTGGCGTAGCTCACCATGAGGCTGGCGGCCTTGGCACTATTGGCGTTGTAGCTATAGCTTGTCTGATAGCGCACCCTGCGTCGTCCTCGCTTGGTGCGTGTGCTACCAGCCTTGACCCGACGCTTGAGGTACGAGGGAGGAGGGGTAGTGAGCACTATCTTGGCCACTGGGGCTTGGTCCTCGAGGAGGGTGAAGAAGGAGTCCATGTTGTCGTGCATAGTGTCGCGCGAGAAGCTGTACGTGTACGAGTCGTTGGTGCCGAGTGATACGATGATGAGATCGGGAGCTTTGTCCCTGATCTGTTTCATATAACGGTCCTGGGCAAAGGTCGCGAACGTAGCCCCTGGCACCCCGATACGGTCGACCGATACACTTGCACCATACTGCGCCCTCAGAGCTTCGGCTATGGGTGCTGTGGTGTATCCTCCACTCAAGTGGCTATCGCCTAGGTGTAGGATGCGTATAGGGGGCTGTGTGCCCTGTGCGAGCCGGCTAGCGATAGTACTTAGGTAGCCCTCGGGAGCATACCAGTGCTGTGCCCTAGCGCTACGGCCTACTAGCAGAGCTAGGGTTAGCAAGGTGACGTATAGCTTGGTCTTATATGGCATCATAATATTTCTTCTCTAGATCGATGGCCTCTAGGAGCTTCTCTGCTACCTGTTGGCCACCACGATGTGATAGATGGGTGTAGTCCTTGGCAGCCCAGCCCTTGGCTGTCATCTGGGCAATACCTCCGAGCGAACGCATGGCACTGAGGGCACTCCAGAAGGCTATCCCCTTCTGCTGTGCCAGCTTGCGCTGTGCCGAGTGCAGAGCCACGACCCCAGGCATGGTGTCGATGCCTCCAGCCGAGCGCTGTGCTCTATCCGAGACACTCATCAGCAGGAGGTCGGCTGTGGGGGCGATGCTCTGTAGCTGGTCGATTACCTTAGCCATTTGTCGGGTATAGGCCGAGTAGTCGCTTTGCTTGGCCGAGGCTACGTTGAGCCCATACTGTAGTATGATCAGGTCGTAAGTCCTTAGATTGGCAAAGTCCTTCGATACCTCGTGGTCGATAGAGGCCAGCAAGATGCCCGAGTTGCCTCTGATTGACATGTTGTCTATGCTGATGCCGTGCTGATCCTCTAGAGCAATGCCATAGGAGCGGAAGCCAGCCTTGGCTACGGGTACGATGCACTTGATCGTGGGGCTCGGCTCGATGCACAGCTCATGTGCCCCGACCTCGGTAGTAGCAGGTAGTAGCGTCGTGTAGGTGGTGTCGGCTAGCTCGATGCGTAGCTCCACGTCTTCGCTCGCCCGATAGTACATGCGTGCACTCGCTATAGGGGCTGCAGTCGGGGAGGCATAGCTCACCCAGGCATTCTCGCCTGCGGTGTAGTAGTGCCCCGTCATAGGGCATTCGTAATCCTTGGACTTGAGGAGCGAGTGATCTTGCCAGCCACCAAACTGATGCTTGATGCTAGCCCGAAACCCTGCCACCTCGGACGTGATAGGCATCCAGCCGACACCGCCACCACCGAAACGACTCTGCATACCGCTACGCAAGGCATCGGTGAATATATCGCCCTCTATAAACGAATCGCCCAAGACGGCTATGCGTGCAGGCCGACCTAGAGCCCCCTGACCTCGCAGGGCAGCGAAGAGGCGTCCAAGGCCGGTGCGTGTGGGCGAAAAGTCCTCTATGGCTGTCAGCGTCGAGTCAGCCTCCGTGCTCTGAGATAGAAGCTGTTGGTAGGTCGAGTCGCGCTGAGCTACCAGCTCTACCTGTAGGGTGTCGCTCATCCCTTGGGTTAGCTGGCGTATGGGCTTGGTGCTAGTAGGCTCATCGAGCTCGGGGGTACCCTCCTCCGCCCCTTCGTCTTGCCTTAGCTCGCTGAGCATGTCTACGGGCTTGAGCTCCCAAGAGCCGATCTGCTCGGGGAGGTAATACAGCCCTAGGAGTGCGATAGCGACTACGACCAGTAGTAGCCACGAACGAAACATGTAGTTCCGTTGCTTGTTCATATTTTCGTCTTTATCTAGTTGTAAATTAGTCTTTACGAGGGTGCAAGTTATGGAAAGTTTTTAACATAGACGATATGCCTATCATAATCCAATAGTTTCTAGTGATATGCCTAGTTCCTTGGATACTGGACTAGCCTCATCTCGCTATTCTTGTGCCCGTCTGTCGTCTCTCCATGATCTTATCCCGATGCTTGGGACATACGTAGAGACATCTCTCTCGTTC